>JAHHIL010000006.1 GCA_019358975.1 Trichocoleus desertorum ATA4-8-CV12 | reverse complement strand
TCCGGTCATCCAGCCGCCAATTGCCAAGAAGGCGCAGGGGAACAGGAGAATCCCGGACCAGCCGACGAAGACGAAGCGATCGCGTTTGAGCCAGTCGTCGAGGGCGTCGAACCACCCCCGCTCTGCCCGCGCGCGTCCCATTGCTATGGTCATAGCGCAAATCTCCAAAATTTATGAGTACTGAAAGAACGCACTCCACGACACAAATCAACGGTTTCTATCTAGAAAATGAAAGCAGTTACGTTGAAATGTGAGTAGAGTTTACGTTTCTTTACTATGCCTTTCATTATATGAGTAACTTTTTAAAATTTCATCCCCTTAATGCTTGGAGGCAGGGATTCATCTTTCTTTTACCCTTACTTTCCCTGCTTCAACCTGCAAGAATGCATGACTAGTCAGCTCTGAGAGACAGAATGGTGGAGGCTAAAAGTAGCTTGTCGTCTCATCTACTCTGGAATCTGTCTATAGTTGAAATTGAAATGCAGTCAACTTTCCCATAAATTCTGAATTACATGTTCACCATTGACTTGATTCTGAAAAACACTCCCCTTACTGTCTCGGTTCAGCGAAAGGCATCCGAGGATGCTGATGCCACCTATCAGCAGATTTTGGCTGCGATTAAATCTGGTAATGCTCAAGTATTGGAATTGACTTGCGATCGCCAGCCAGATAAAAAAATTGCTATCTTGAGCAGCGAAATCTCTGGTGTTCAGATTTCAGAAAAATCCGGCACTGCTTCTGGTAGACCCCCTGGTTTCTTTGCTCTGGCTGAATGAACGAAGCCACGGAATCCCCAACCACTGATGCAGCCGTCGTAGTGGAGAATCTTGCCTTCAAATGGCCGAAGGGGGATTCAGTGCTACAAGGCTGCTCGCTGACCGTCCCTAAAGGCGAATTTTGGATGCTTTTAGGGACCAATGGCAGCGGTAAATCAACGTTACTGAGATTGCTGGCTGGTTTGCTCAGTCCTGAGTCTGGGCAGATCCGCACCGCGCAACCTGTCGGCTTTGTGTTTCAAAACCCCGATCACCAGTTGGTGATGCCAACGGTTGGGGCTGATGTCGCCTTTGGTTTAGTAGAAGAGAAACTCTCAACGCTACAGGTGCGTCAGCGCGTGGAAGAGGCTTTAACAGCAGTGAATCTGTGGGCGTTTCAACGCCGTCCTATTTACGCCCTAAGTGGTGGGCAAAAGCAAAGAATTGCGATTGCAGGAGCGATCGCTCGGCATTGCGAAGTTTTGCTGCTTGATGAACCGACGGCACTCCTCGATCCAGATAGCCAACTGGATTTAGTCGTGCAAGTACAACGTTTGGTAAAAAGTCGCGGATTAACTGCTCTTTGGGTCACTCATCGTCTTGATGAATTAAATTACTGCGATGGTGCTTTTTTGCTCGATCGCGGTAGCGTGGTTGACTCTGGCGATCCAGAACGTTTGAAACAGCGTCTGATGCAGATTCAAGAGGTTGCCTCTTAAGCAATCCAGCAGCGTTTTGAACTCCGCTCCTGACCAATGGATTGCTCTAAGTGAATTAGTTATTGGCGGCGATGGCAGAGAGTCTGTCGCCGCTTTCTTGTAACAGGACGTAACAAAAAATGCAATGATTAGAAATATGGATTATACAGTTATGCAAACCTAGAAACCTTTTTTGAACAATGCCCCGCTCTGTGCCGCAGGCTGTTTTGCTAGTGGACGGCTATAACGTAGTCGGAACTTGGCCTGAGCTGAAACAAGCGCGTGATTGTGATGGTCTAGAAGCAGCAAGGTGGAAACTCATTGAGGCTTTAACCAATTACAGCGCTTTTCAAGGCTATGAAACCCAAGTTGTTTTCGATGCTCAGTATCGCGATACATCCAGTAGCTGCGAAGTTGTTACCCAAAATTTATCGGTTCACTACACGGATTTTGGTCAGACCGCAGATACTTATATCGAAAAAGCTTGTGCCTTGTTTCGCCATGATCTGCGTAAATTTCATAGTCGGCTGATTGTCGCGACTTCAGATCGGGCTCAGCAATTGACAGTGGTGGGGTATGGAGCTGAATGGCTGTCAGCCCAGCAGTTGGCTTTTGAGGTTGAAACCATTGCCCGGCGGATTCAGCGCAAGCAACGCAATACTCAGCGATCGTCACAGCGGTTGTTGGCCAACCTCCTCGATCCTGCTGCCCAACAACGTTTAGCGGAACTGCGGATGGGCATCAAACCAAAAAAAATCAAGGAATATTAGATTTTTTTCGAGAAATTTGCTGAAAGGGGTTGCAAAGATAGGGTAGGTCTAGTTATTATAGTTTTCGCGCACTGAAACGTTCCTCAGTAGCTCAGTGGTAGAGCGGTCGGCTGTTAACCGATTGGTCGCAGGTTCGAGTCCTGCCTGGGGAGTTCAAAAAAAACAAGGTTGATATTAGGTGAAACCTACACCTGACAAAGATTGGTTGGATTTCTGGTGGTTAGAACCAGAGGTTACCTTTCTGAATCATGGTGCCTTTGGTGCTTGTCCGAAATCAGTCTTAGAAGTTCAACAGCAGTTCCGCCAACGCCTAGAGCGACAACCGTTACGGTTTCTTGCCCAAGACTTGGAAGACTTGCTAGATGCTGCCCGTGGAGTATTAGCTAAATTTGTTGGGGCAGACCCCTTAGATTTAGCCTTTGTCCCTAATGCCACGACCGGGGTCAACACTGTCTTGCGATCGCTCCAATTCACCCCTGACGATGAGCTGCTGACTACCAGCCACGAGTACAACGCCTGCCGGAATGCCCTCGATTTTGTAGCAGCCCGCTCTGGCGCTCGTATCGTAGTGGCAGAAATTTCCTTGCCGGTTCAGTCTCCTGATCAGGTGATAGAGGCAATTATTGCCAAGATTTCACCTAAAACTCGATTAGCACTACTCGATCACGTCACGAGTCAAACTGGCTTGGTGATGCCGATTCAGCGGTTGGTACGCGAACTAAACCAACGAGGCATCGATACTCTAATAGATGGGGCGCACGCACCAGGGTCAGTGCCGTTAAATGTATCAGTGATTGGCGCGACGTATTACACAGGTAATTGCCATAAATGGTTGTGTGCGCCTAAAGGGGCAGCGTTTCTGTACGTGCAGCGTGATCACCAAGCTCAAATTCGTCCTTTGACCATTAGCCACGGTGCTAACTCCCCCCGCAGCGATCGCTCACGATTTCGTCTAGAGTTTGACTGGCCCGGAACCTATGATCCGAGCACTTATTTGTCTATACCCGCCGCGATTCAGTTCATGGGAAGCTTGTTGCCTGGGGGTTGGCCAGAATTAATGGCGCAGAATCGTGCGAAGGCTCTAGCAGCTAGAGAAATTCTGTGTGAAGCCCTAAACGTCTCGCCACCCTGTCCCGATGACATGATTGCAGCTTTAGCAGTAGTGCCGCTACCCAATGGCTCTTACCAGGCTTTGCAGACCGCTCTCCTCAACCAATACGGTATCGAAGTGCCAATCGTGCCTTGGCCTGGGGGACAAAAGCGCTTAGTCCGGGTAGCCGCGCAGATTTACAACACAGTGCCGCAATATGAATATCTGGCTCAGGCGCTAGTAGAGTTGCTGGCAACCGAAGCGGGATAGAAAAGAGGCAGCAGCCTTTGGTAAAGGGAAAGTTTAAGGAACAGATTCTTCAGGCAACTGCAATACGCGACCCCGCCAGGTCCAGCCCCAACCTGTTTCTGTTTTAATAATTGAGCCAATCGCGATCGCGGCTACCAATAGCCCCCCTAATCCACTCAGCCACCAATAGCGAGTAGAGCTGCCAGAGGCTTGGCTACCAATGCGTCGTAGGTTGTACTGGAGCAAAATTGCGATGAGAGCAACCCCAGTGGCTGCGTAATCTAGCCCATTGAGGGGGCCAGTAAAAACTCGATAGAGAGCGATCGCGAGTCCCAGCCACGGCACAGAGTAAACCACTAAGACAATCAACGCTAGATAAAGCATCAAGTTGATACTCCGGTGCGCCCCCAAATAGAGGTTTTTGGTCCAGCCTTCCCAGAGAGCGGCCCAAGAGCGATACATCCGCACTTTGACGATATTGGCCCCAATCACGTATTGCAGCTTTAGCCCATTTTGTTTAGTGCGTCGAGCTAGTTCCACATCCTCAACAATTTGGCTAGCTACGGCGCGATGACCACCCAGGTGCTCGTAAGCCGTCCGCCGGAACAGCATAAATGGGCCTGCGGCAAAGGCTGTGGTTGTGGTGGGATCATTGACCTCGGCAAAGTTGAAGGCAGCAATGAGTTGATTAAACATGAGCGGTTGCACGAGCCACTCAGCTAAGCACCCACAGATCAAGCCAGGGCCACAACTCAATAAATCAACGTTCTCCTGAACTGCCGTTTGCAGCGCTGTCTCAAGCCCTTGGGGCTGTAAACGAGTGTCTGCATCAATAAATAATAGGAAGTCACCATTGGCCTGTTCTACGCCTTGGGTACAAGCCCAATTTTTGCCAGCCCATACTTCTCCTGAGGGGCGAGACTGACCCGCTAGAACTTTTAGTCGCGGAGCATTGAGACTGGCCTGTAAAGCTTGGGCGATCGCAAGTGTATTATCTGAAGACTGGTCATCCACCACCCACAGTTCAAATTGCTCTGGGGGCAAATGGGTGCTGTTGAGTACTGCCATCATGCACTCTTGAATGTTCTCAGCCTCGTTATAGGCAGGAATAATGACTGAGACACGCGGTAGTTTCTCAGTTGCGATCGCACTTGCTGGCATGGGCTGTAGCTGGGGAGCACTGGCGATCGATTGCTGTACTCTTGCTGAAAAAAGCCCGATTCCTCCCAAAGCCAGGAGCAGGACCGCTAACAAAATCAAAGTTTTACCTTCCTCATGAGAAGCTAAGTATCGAAACCTACTGCCAATGAAAAACGATTGTTGAGCAAGTCTTACATCATCCTTTAGGAAGGATTTAGAATCGTTGCTTATAATCTGTACAGGAATCTTCGCATTCCTCAAGCGGTTCGTATTGAACCTTAAAAAATCACTGTAGAGAAGACTTCTTAATGATGCCCCGGATACTTGTTATTGATGATGATCCTGCGATTTCAGAGCTAGTGGCAGTCAACCTGGAAATGGCTGGGTATGATGTGAGCCAAGCGCCGGATGGCATTAAAGGTCAGGCCCTAGCTTTGCAATTGCAGCCAGATTTAATCATGCTGGATCTGATGCTACCCAAGGTAGACGGTTTTACCGTTTGCCAGCGCCTCCGCCGAGACGAGCGAACCGCAGACATTCCAGTCCTGATGCTGACTGCCCTGAGCCAAACCCAAGACAAGGTAGAAGGGTTTAATGCGGGTGCGGATGACTATCTCACCAAGCCTTTTGAGCTGGAAGAAATGCTGGCTAGAGTGCGAGCTTTGTTGCGTCGTACCGATCGCATTCCTCAAGCGGCTAAGCACAGTGAGATTCTGAATTACGGGCCTCTGACTCTGGTGCCAGAACGATTTGAAGCAATCTGGTTTGATCAAACGGTTAAGTTAACTCATTTAGAATTTGAACTTTTACATTGTCTGTTGCAGCGGCATGGTCAAACGGTTTCACCGAGCGAAATTCTTAAGGAAGTTTGGGGCTACGACCCCGATGATGACATCGAAACCATTCGGGTTCACGTCAGGCACTTGAGAACCAAGCTAGAACCAGACCCGCGTCACCCGCGCTACATCAAGACTGTGTATGGTGCAGGCTATTGCCTGGAGTTACCCAGCCATGAAAAGTCGGAAGATGTGGAAGCAGCCTTAGCGGAATAAGGTCACTCGTTCTACAAATTCAGTTTTCATCCTCTCTAGCTCAGCCTGCGATCGCTCCTCACCAATGCAGGCTAGCTTTTGCATGGCGATCGCACCTTACTCTTACTCATGATTTCTAGCCCACTCACACTGGTTCCAGCGTTGTTGAAGTGCTTCTTGACTAGGCTTGTAATTTGTGGATGAAGGAAGGCATAAGTTTTTCTGATGCAGTCCACCATAGCTACTTTGGAGAAGGCTAGGGTGGAGCACTACCGTATAAGTTTTTGGCTCTATTGCAATTAAGTTGAGATCGAAGAGTGTATGTAAATCGGCTCTCAGTAACAGTCCATTTACGATCTGATTACTGCCATTTTCGCTGTAAGGAATAATGTGAGCTGCTTCTAAAGCCTCCTCTACGCCACAGTCTGTTATTGCACACTGGTTGTTATACGCTTCAAGTAGCTTTTGCCGAAATAGGGATTGGCCTTGCCGTCGAATAATAGAAACTAGGATTCCTTTTCTCGCCTCTTTCAAGCTTTTTGCTGTGCTAGGAACGTCAACAATACGCTCTCTTAAAGCAGCAAGCTCACTTAGTTCTAAGGTCTTACCTGAAGTTAACGTTTTGATTCTTTCCTGAACTTTCTGATAGTTAACTAAATCTGCTTTGTCCAGAAACAGTTTTTCAGCTTTGGTAAAATCCTCTATCGCTTTCTGTTTATTGCCTAACTCAGTATGAATAATTCCTCGTTGGTAGTAGGCGATTGAGTTGTTTGTAGATTTTATTTGAATTGCTTCATCATAGTTGTGCAAAGCTTCACGCTGATCTCCTAGCGTTTGATATACATTTCCTCGACCAATATAAGCTTTGGCATAATTAGGGTCGATGTGAATAGCTTGAGTGAATTTTTCAATAGCTTCTACATACAGTTTTTGGTTACTACTCTCTTGTGCTGCTTTATAGAGAATTTCTGCTAGATGAACTCCAAATCCTTGTCTTGATAGATTCAGAACATGCCTTCTCCAATATTCATTTAGTAGGCTAATACATTCCTCTCTAAAACTTCCTCCTGACCCCTGAAAATGAAAATTAGTCTTTGAAAACTCTAAATCCTGCTTGAGTCGTTTGATTTCTAGAGTTTGATTGTAATCAACAACTGAGTGCCATTCATAAGCAACAGCTAAAACCACATTTCCTTCATCGTCATAGCAGGCTTCATATGCTTCACTGACATTACTGTAGTCTTCTTCTACTAGCCTAAGTTGATACTCTTTTTCAGCAGCAACAATTCGTCCATACGCAAAGAAGCCAAGAGGCTCACTGCCTACCCTCTTGAAGTAAGCATTATCGTTGACCTCTATGGACTTAACGCCGCCACAAGTCCAAGCACCTTGATGAATTTCGCCTTTAGCTAATGATTCTTTTGCTTGTTTTATTTCATCTTCAACACTGTGATACCAAGTTTCCCGATTACATAGAAATACTCTTGTTGGCATCTGCATCTCATAGTTAGCGACTTTGTAAAGTAGTTTTCCCACTTCTTAAGTCTTTGTGATTAGAGTTTAATGAGCCACTAAAAAATTTTTGGCCTTAATCTCGTCAAGAAGATAGAGTAATACGTTAATTAGCATAAAAAACGATCGCCTAACTGTTAAGTCAAGCGATCGCGATTGGAGTAATTGCGAATGGAGGACTGCGCTAAATCAATTAGGGAGCGAGAGCGTTACCGCGTAGCAAGCTACCAATCGTTTTAGCTGTGATTTTGAGTTGTACCAAGGGGTTAGCAGGTACCACGGTTTTGTACAGGTAGCTATCAAAAGTCAGCTTCTGCACATCCATGTCAGCGCACATTTCTACAAACGCTTCACGGGTGGCATCTGAGCGGTAGAAGACAGATTGTAGGATGTCCAACACCTTGTAGGTGAGGCCGTACATTTTGTCCCAGCGCTTGATGTACACCTTCAAGTCAGCTTCGGTCGGAATCCGCTGGCCTTGGTTGGAGAATTCCACAATCGCTTCAGCACACATCCGAGCAGACTTAGCCGCAAAGTAGATCCCTTCGCCCGAAGACTTGGTGACCGTACCCGCAGCATCGCCAACGAGTGCCACACGGCCTACCACACGGCGAGGTCTGGGGTGCTCAGGAATGGGGTGAGCTTCCACCTTGATAATTTCGCCACCTTCTAGACGCTTCGCAGCACGGGTGCGAATTCCTGCTTGCAGCTTTTTGATGTCAGCTTTATTGACGTGCATGG
Source organism: Trichocoleus desertorum ATA4-8-CV12 (assembly GCA_019358975.1). Taxonomy (NCBI): domain Bacteria; kingdom Bacillati; phylum Cyanobacteriota; class Cyanophyceae; order Leptolyngbyales; family Trichocoleusaceae; genus Trichocoleus; species Trichocoleus desertorum. The sequence goes on along the minus strand of JAHHIL010000006.1, from coordinate 183,701 downwards.
TGCCCGTACCAACAGCTACGTGGTCGTATTTGGGGAAAACCCAAGCGTAGAAGTCGGTAGAAACATCATCGCCCACATACATTTCTGCCAGGTCTTGGTAGTAGGCCATTTTGTCATCTGGCAGACGAATACGCTCTTGGAAAGCGATCGCATAGTTGTAGTCCCCTGCATCAATGGCCTTGGCAATCCGGGAGTTTGCTCCATCTGCCCCCACCACCAAATCAACTTGCAAGGTCTTAGCAGTGCCTTCTAAGCTGCCATTAGAGTGGTCAGCGTAGTGCAGCGTGTAAGGGTCTTTATTGTTGCTGGGAATCTCAAGTTTGTGGACTGTGCCATTAATCAACTTGGCACCAAGCTTTTCAGCGCGATCGCGCATAAAGCCATCCAAGACTTCCCGACGGCACATGCCGATATACTCGCCTTCTTTGAGCGTGCTGCCAATGCTGACCTCAACATTGGAGGGTGAGATCATTTTCATTTTTCTCACCTGCCGATCAATGATGTTGAGCGGCAGATCAAATTCTTCCACCATGCAGAGAGGAATGGCTCCACCACAGGGCTTAGCGTTATCTAATTTGCGTTCGAATAAATAAGTTTCGATACCAGCTTTTGCTAATGTCTCAGCAGCGGAAGAACCTGCTGGACCGCCTCCAACAACAGCAACCCTTAGTGCCAAAGGTCTTTCTCCCAATCTCTTCTATGGCTACAAGAGAGGATAGTATCATGGACTTTTTCTCTCCAGCAGACTGAACTGCGGAGATATGACCGAAATGCAACAGACCTTAATATACCGACATGAAATTGGGATTGCAGTTTGGTCAAATTGTCAGGGATGCTATCAAAAGTTTGCAACAAGTAGCAAAGATATCTGTAATCTGCCGCATCTACTTACAAACTTGCAGCAGGTCAGTACAGTTCGTGCTATAAAACTACAGTAACTTCATCGGCAAACCGGGATTTTGGGTAGGATTTACTCCACCCTACGGGAACGCCAAGGGCGTACATCCTTCCGCCTTTATCCTTCCTAGGTCATTAGCAATGGGCATTGTAGTCGAAAACGTATCTAAGCAGTTCGGCAGCTTTAAGGCCGTAGATCAAGTGAGCTTGGAAGTAAAAACTGGCTCTTTGGTGGCGCTGTTGGGGCCATCTGGGTCTGGGAAGTCCACGCTATTGCGTTTGATTGCGGGTCTAGAAAGTCCGGATGCAGGAAAAATTTGGCTGACTGGTAGAGACGCGACTCACCAAAGTGTCCAAGACCGAAATATCGGCTTTGTCTTTCAGCACTACGCCCTGTTCAAGCATTTGACGGTGCGTAAAAATATCGCTTTTGCTTTAGAGATTCGTAAAGTGCCACCTGCCAAGATTAAGGCGCGGGTTGAAGAGTTGCTAGAACTAGTGCAGCTCCGGGGGTTGGGCGATCGCTATCCTTCACAGCTCTCTGGGGGGCAGCGGCAACGGGTAGCATTAGCACGGGCCTTAGCAGTGGAGCCTCAAGTGTTGCTACTAGATGAGCCTTTCGGTGCTTTAGATGCCAAAGTGCGGAAGGATTTGCGAGCTTGGCTCAGGCGGCTACACGATGAAGTGCATGTGACGACAGTATTTGTCACCCATGACCAAGAAGAGGCGATGGAAGTCTCCGACGAAATTGTGGTCATGAATAAGGGGTGTGTCGAGCAGATGGGCAGTCCTGCCGAAATCTACGATCATCCGGCAAGTGCCTTTGTCATGAGCTTCATTGGTCCTGTAAACGTGTTGCCTAGCTCATCTCGAATTTTTCAAGACAATGGCTTTGACTCAGCGCATCCAGAAGTTTTCTTGCGGCCTCATGATGTCATGGTCGAAACTTCACCCAACGGGACGACGGTGCCAGCACGAATCAGCCGCTTGATTCATTTGGGTTGGGAAATCCAAGCAGAATTGACGCTAGAGGATGGGCAAGTGGTCACGGCTCATCTCACACGAGAGCGCTTTAATGAGCTGCACCTAGAACCGCAGCAGCGTGTGTACGTCAAACCCAAAGAAGCCAAGTCATTCCCGCTGTATTATTCCATCTAATTTGGCTTTACCCAATTGGGTGCCATCGTTGAACTTAGAAGATTTTTCCTGATCCAACCGGGCGATCGCGGAGGGAAGCAGTGGGGAGCCGCTCGACTTAACTTATGAGCCTGCTTTCGGCTTTAATTAAAAGGGCTAATAGTCACTGCTACTAGTGAGTAGTGCTAGAGTGCTTACCCTATGCTGTGCCTAGTAACTTGGAATCGTGTGCTATGAATTGGTTGAGTTTGTCTGGTCGGCAGTGGCGATCGCTGGGAAAATTCTTGGGTTTGTTCAGTTTGTGTTGCTTCCTCGCCATTAGCTGCGCTTCTCGGCAGACCACTCAACCCACTGGTTCCCCCGCCGCTTCTACCAACAGCGATCGGATTGTTTTGGGCACCACGGCCAAAGTGCGGACTCTCGACCCAGCGGATGCTTACGATATTTGGGCGGGTAACCTGCTTTATAACTTGGGCGATCGCCTCTATACCTACGAAACTCGCACCACCGATCTCAAGCCGCAGTTGGCTACAGCGCTGCCTCAGGTCAGTGAAGACGGCTTAACCTACAAGATTCCGTTACGGCAAGGGGTAGTGTTTCATGACGGCACTCCTTTTAATGCTGAAGCAATGGCTTTCTCCCTGCGTCGCTTTATCGAAAATGGCGGTCAACCTTCCTTTTTACTTTCCGACACAGTGGAATCAGTCGAGGCCACGGGCGAAAATGAGCTGACGATTAAACTGAAAAAGCCATTTGCAGCATTTCCAAATTTGCTCGCCTTTTCAGGGGCCGTTGCAGTGTCGCCTAAAGCTTACGAGATTGGTGAAGGGAAATTTAAGCCATCAACTTTTGTTGGCACTGGCCCTTACAAGCTGGCTCAATATGGCACAGATTCGTTAAAGCTAGACGTATTTGACCAGTACTGGGGTGAAAAGCCTGCCAACCAAGGCGTGGATATTCAAAGTCTCTCTAGCCCAGCGAACTTGTACAACGCATTTCAAACCGGGGCGGTAGATGTTGCCTACCAAAACCTAGATCTCGATCAGATTCAGAGTTTGCAACAAGGGGCACAGCGATCGGGATGGCAAGTGATTGAAGGTCGTGGTGATGGCATCTATTACCTCACCTTAAATCTGCAAGACAAGCCGTTAGACCAAGTGCTCGTACGTCAGGCTCTTGCCGCCTTAGTGGATCGTCCCCTCCTGCAACAACGGGTATTTCAAGGGCAAGTTGAGCCACTTTACAGTTTGATCCCTTCTAGTCTCGATGCCTACAGCCCCGTGTTTCAGAAGTCTTATGGGGATGGGGATGTCGCTAAGGTGAAAGAATTACTAGCCAAAGCGGGCTACTCCAAGGACAAGCCGTTACAACTAGAGCTTTGGTATCGTTCTAACCTCACCAGTAATGAACTAGTGGCCACTACCCTCAAGGCTTTAGCCGCACAGAGACTAGAGGGTGCCATGACCATTGACCTCAAAAGTGTAGAATCAGCTACTGCTTACCAGAACCTAGACAAAGGAGCGTATCCCATTTTTCTTTTGGACTGGGTTCCTGACTTTTTAGATGCCGACAACTATATTCAGCCGTTTTTAGCCTGTGCCAAAGGCTCAGAAGCTACGGGTTGCCAAGAGGGAGCTAGCAAAGGCCAAGGCTCTTTCTACTACAGCGATCGCGTCAACCAACTCATTGACCAAGAGCGCCAAGAACAAGATCCGCAAGCTCGCCAAAAAATCTTCGCGGAAATTCAAAACATTCTGGTAAACGATGTGCCTTTTATTCCTCTCTGGCAAAACAAAGAGTATCTGTTTGTCCAGAAAGGGATAGAAGGAGCTCGCCTAGAAGCGACACAGAAGGTGCCCTTCAGCTCAATCAACAAATAGATTCTTTATGTCTCGCTCAAAAGCGCTCCAATATTATATTGTCGCCCGTTTGCTCTTAGCTCCCTTAATGCTGTGGACTATTACTACCGCCGTATTTCTCTTATTGCGGGCAACTCCTGGCGATCCGGTGGATGTAATTTTGGGGCCAAGAGCACCAGAAGCGGCGAAGGTAGCGCTCCGCACACAACTCGGATTGGATTTGCCGCTGTTGCAGCAGTACTTCAATTACTTAGGTGATTTGCTGCGTCTAGACCTGGGTACTTCGCTGACGAGTCGGGGCCAATCGGTCTGGGAGATTATTCAAGCTTATTTTCCTGCCACTGTGGAGTTGGCGGTCTTTAGCATGACGATCGCGCTGGTGGTTGGCGTTGGGGTAGGTATTCTCTCAGCTTCTAAGCCTGATAGCGTCTTTGATGTGGGCGGGCGGCTGTTTGGCATCATTACTTACTCGGTGCCATTGTTCTGGGCAGGCATGTTGTTGCAACTAATCTTTGCGGTACAACTGCGTTGGTTTCCTTTGGGGACAAGGTTCCCAGCTACTATTCCTGCTCCTCAAGGCCCTACAGGGCTTTACACCATTGATAGTTTGCTAAGTGGCAACCTGATGCAGTTTGGGGTAGCCCTCTACTATCTGGCTTTGCCCTGCCTCACCTTAGGAATTTTGCTCAGCGGCATCTTTGAGCGGATGGTGCGAGTGAATCTCAAGCAAACCTTGAAAGCAGATTATGTAGAAGCTGCTAGAGCCAGAGGAATTTCTGAGGGTAAGATTCTGTGGTCGCACGCTCTCAAAAATGCTCTGATTCCTGTGATTACAGTTTTAGGGCTGACTCTAGCTGCAATGCTGGGCGGGGCCATTCTGACAGAAGTTACCTTTTCCTGGCCAGGGTTAGCCAATCGGCTGTACGAAGCAATTTCACTCCGCGATTACCCGACGGTGCAAGGGATTGTAGTATTTTTCGCGGCGATCGTGGTTCTGGCGAGCATTGCTATTGATCTGTTGAATGCTTATGTTGATCCCCGAATCCGCTACTAAGGGGTACTTACAGGGACAAAACACTGGGTAGAAGGGAGCGATCGCGTACCTGTAACCTGACTAGAATATGGCCCACCGCAGGCTTGGTGAGCTAGCTCTGCGTTAAGAATCTCTCTCAAATGGGTGAATTCAGTCAAATTGGAATTACAACTAAGGTAGGTAGAAACAGCCTGCTACCTGACTGAGCAGCCGATGATTTCATCCTTGCGGCTCGTCCGGATGCAGGAGGTAAAAGTTTGGCAGTTAAGCGAAGTTATATATAGAGCCAAGCATTCCTTGGAGGCAAGGAATATGAAAAGAGAACTATTAGCAGCCACAGCACTATTGACCACATTGTGGGTAGCTGTACCAGCGCAAGCAGAGAACCCTGACCACGTCAGACAGTTACTAACCAGCAAAATCTGCGGAGGCTGTGACTTAAGCGGCGCTGATTTAAGGGGCGCTAACTTGTCAGAAGCTCATTTGATTGGGGCTGACCTCAGAGGTGCAGACTTACGAGGAGCAACTTTGACTCGTGCCAATCTAGAAGGCGCTGATTTGACAGGCGCTAACTTGCAAGGCGCTAGCTTGGTGGCTGTGTTTGCCAGTGATGCAGTGTTTGATCAGGCGAACCTGAACCTCGCTAATCTGACCAGCGCCCAGCTGTATCACACCAACATGCGGGGTGCCACCATTAATGGAGCCAATCTTGCAGGCACAGAGCTTTTTGGCACCAATCTCAACGTTGGTGGCGAGTAAGCCTCAGGGTGCTTTGCGGCTTTGAGCTTGGGTTGCTTGCTCAATTTGCTGAGTAAAGTGAGCTTGTTGGTAATTTAGCTGCTGAGCCAAAGTGAGGCCTTGCTGAAAAGCTGTCACGGCTTGAGGATATTCCTGCCGCGCTATGTGAATCTGACCTATGGTGTCGTAGGCATTCATTCTGCCATAGACATTGTAAGATTGAGCTTCCACATCGACTAGAAACGTGTAAATCCGTAAGGCCGCTTCTAGCTCGTTTTGAGCACGATAAAGTGTGCCCAGACGTTTCAGCGCTTCACTGGCGTGGGCAAATTGCTGGAGTGGCTGTGCTAGGAGGTAGGCAGCTTGATAGTTTTCTATTGCTTGAGGACGTTGGCCTAGAGCCTGATAGTTATCTGCGATCGCTAGCCTTACTCTAGGCACCTGAGTCGGATCTTGAGTTTGGTAGAGATTGATCAGTTCCTGTTGAACAGCGATCGCAGGTTCTGGCTGCTTGCCTTGTTGGTAAATGTGTGCAAGTTGTTGCAGCAAGCTAATTTCACTCAAAGTTCTCTCAGGAGTCGCTCCAGGAAGACTGCCTCGGTTACGCACCAGAGTTAGGAGTTGCTGATAAGTTGCCGCAGCCTTGGTGTAGGAAAACCAGTTGACGTGCAACTGACCAATGGTATCTAAGGTAGCTGCTTCTGCGGTCAAATCTTGCTGCTGACGAACTGCACTCAAAATTTGTTCATATACAGTTACCGCTAAATCTTTAGCCCGCAATTGCTGATAGGCTTGTCCCAGCGATCGCAACAGCGTTACATCGCCAGAGGATGGGGCTTGTTGTTGAATGGCTTGCAGTCGCTCTGTAATTTGTCTGACATCCGTGGTGCGGTTTTCTTCCCAAGCAATAGTGCCCACCCGACTCAAGGCTGCTACTTCTTCTAGTAGCCCCAATACTCGTCGCAGCCGCAATTCTCGGTACCAAGTCTCAAAAGCTGCCTCTAGTTGGCCTGATTGAAATTGTTTAGTAGCCTGAGTGTTGAGTTCATCCAAGGCAGTGCTTAAAGTTTGTTGCTCTTGGGTTGTGAGTGAGCGATCGCCAGTCTGAGTTTGGGGTAGCAGTGGATCAGGAATTTTCAGCTCTAAAGGATTGGGCGGAAACTCGTCGGGTGAGACAGTTTTTTGGGCAAAGGCGCTGGGAGCGTAGCTACTTAAACAAAGCACTGCAATGGCGGTGATAATGCCACTGCGTTGAAATTGAGGCGATCGCCGCCAATGAATGCTGGCTAGCCGCTCAAGAGAACCAAAGGAAAAAGTCATAGTTGAGGTGGATTGTTGCATCCTAGTTAAAGCAAGCATCTTAAATAAAGCAGAATCTAATTCTGGCCTGAAAGTTTCTAGATTTAGCATCTGTAATGGACTGCTAAGAGGCAAAACTGGCCTGACGAAATTGAGTGGGCTTTAAGGTAAGCTGAAAGAACTTTTAACAAAACGCATTAAAGTACAGAGATAGCGTGGCATAATGTGCCTTTGTTCGTGATAAAGGCGATGATGTCCCAAATCAGTAGTTTAATTCCTTGAACCACCCAATTAATTAGGACTGCTACTGGGAAGCCTGGGCATAGGCAGGTCCACGAATATAAATCACAAATATAAATATAGTTACCAGCTGTAAAGGTAAGCCCAGTTAAAGGTAAGCCTGCTTGTCAGCACTCTACGATGGGTGCTGGAGCGAAACACTGAATGTTTTGGTTGCATACATACAAGAGTGGCGAGTGAGGAAAGCGTGAAGATTTTGGTTGTTGGCAATGGGGGGCGTGAGCATGCCCTAGCCTGGAAGCTACTGCAATCTGATCGAGTGAAGCAGATTGTTTGCGTACCCGGAAATGGAGGGACTGCGACCTTAAATCGTTGCCAAAATCTGGCCCTACGAGTAGATGACTTTGAGGGTATGGCCCGCTTTGCGCTCGTTCACAACATCTCCTTAGTAGTAGTGGGGCCTGAGCTTCCTTTATCATTAGGCATTACAGATTACTTACGACAGCAAAATATTACTGTTTTTGGCCCTACTCAAGCAGGTGCTCAAATTGAATCGAGCAAGGCTTGGGCTAAAGAGCTGATGGCAGAGGCAGGGATTCCTACGGCTAAGGCGGCTGTGTTCACTGAAGCCGCACCTGCTCAAGCTTATGTAGCGGCTCAAGGTGCCCCAATTGTGGTCAAGGCCGATGGTTTGGCGGCAGGTAAAGGTGTGACCGTGGCGATGACTGTGGCAGAAGCACAAGCTGCGATCGCTGCCGCCTTTGACGGTCAGTTTGGTGCAGCGGGCCATCGGGTTGTGATTGAAGAATGTATGACGGGGCAAGAAGTCTCTGTACTCGCCCTCACCGATGGCTTGACGATTCGGCCCCTACTACCCGCACAAGACCATAAGCGAATTGGTGACGGAGACACCGGAGCCAACACAGGCGGAATGGGAGCCTACGCCCCAGCGCCCATTATGACCCCAGAATTGATGCAGCGGGTTCAACAGGAGGTTTTGGAGCCTGCGATCGCCACCTTGCAGAAACGAGGCATTGACTACCGAGGTGTGCTCTACGCAGGGTTGATGATTACACCAGAAGGTGAGCCTAAAGTCGTCGAATTTAACTGCCGCTTTGGTGATCCAGAAACTCAAACGATTCTGCCACTCCTAGAAACTCCTTTGGCTGATCTGTTAATGGCTTGTGCACAAAAGCGCTTGGGAGAGATGCCACCGATTGCCTGGAAATCCGGTGCTGCGGCCTGTGTCGTGATGGCGGCTGGGGGGTATCCGGGTGCTTATCAAAAAGGCCAGGTAATTACTGGCATTGGAGAGGCTGAAGGAATTGGGGCTGTGGTGTTCCATGCAGGGAGCCAACTGAAACACCAAAAGATTTTGAGCGATGGTGGTAGAGTCTTGGGTGTAACGGCGACTGGAAATAACTTTGATGAAGCGATCGCCAATGCTTACCAAGCAGTAGAGCGCGTTCACTTTGAAGGAGCCTACTACCGCCGCGACATTGGGCACCGAGTCCGCACCACCAGTACCCCTCTCAGCTAAGGACTTCACCGCAGCGCCTAGTTTAAGACATTTGACCGGAGGGCAGAGCAGCCCTAAAAAGCGGATCTCCTGGAGGAACATGTATAAAATATAGGTACTTAAGCGCTTCTATGGGAACTGTAGCTGTGAGACAGGAAGTTCTGGGAAGCCTTGAAGGTATCACTGTCCTCGTTGCGTAGATTAACCTTGCTGGCGCTTTTAACGACAATTAGAGAAATTTTGGCTCGCTGGTGGTCTGAGTTTACCCTCCAGACCAAGCTGATGGCGGCTGCTACTTTGGTCGTGTCACTGGTGATGAGTGGCCTCACCTTCTGGGCAGTCAACACGATTCAACAAGATGCTCGGTTGAACGACACTCGCTTTGGTCGGGATTTGGGTCTACTCCTGGCAGCCAACGTTGCCCCTCTGATTGCCGACGACAACCGGACGGAGCTAGCTCGTTTTACGCATCGCTTCTATAGCAGCACTTCTAGCATTCGCTACATGCTCTACGCCGACGAGGATGGCAACATCTTTTTCGGCATTCCCTTTTCTGAGTCGGAAGTGCAGAATTCGCTCACGATTCGGCGGCGCATTCAACTGCCCGATAACTATGCTGAGCACTCGGAACTGCCAATGGTACGTCAGCACCTGACTCCCGATGGCGAAGTCACCGATGTGTTTGTGCCCCTGCTGCATGAAGGCAAGTACCTAGGGGTTTTAGCGATCGGCATTAACCCCAACCCAACGGTCGTTATTTCTTCTAATCTCACTCGCGATGTAACGATCGCAGTTTTTGTCTCAATTTGGGTCATGGTGATTTTGGGGGCCGTGTTTAATGCCCTCACGATTACAAAACCAATTAAAGAACTGCTAGTTGGCGTTAAAAATATTGCGGCTGGAAACTTTAAGCAGCGAATTGATTTGCCTTTAGGCGGAGAACTAGGCGAATTAATTCTCAGCTTCAATGACATGGCGGAGCGCTTGGAACGCTATGAAGAGCAAAACATTGAAGAACTAACCGCAGAGAAAGCCAAACTGGAAACCCTAGTCTCAACGATCGCGGATGGCGCAGTGTTGCTAGACGCTAGTATGCATGTCGTCTTAGTGAACCCTACAGCTCGGCGCATTTTTGGCTGGGACGGTAAAAACTTAATTGGGGCCAATGTGCTGCACCACTTACCCGCGTCGGTGCAAGTAGAGTTAAATCGGCCTCTATACCAGTTGACAGCGGGCGATCGCGAAGGAGCAGAGTTCCGGATTACGCTACTGGAACCCACTAGCCGCACTGTCCGAATTTTGCTAACCACTGTGTTTGACCAGTACCGCGAGAGTGTCAAGGGCGTTGCTATCACCGTTCAAGACATTACCCGCGAGGTTGAGTTAAACGAAGCCAAGAGCCAGTTCATCAGCAACGTTTCTCACGAGTTGAGAACGCCATTATTCAACATCAAGTCGTTCATTGAAACCTTGCATGAATATGGCGAAGAGCTGACTGAAGAAGAGCGATGCGAATTTTTAGAAACCGCAAATCGAGAGACCGATCGCCTGACTCGTTTGGTGAATGACGTTTTAGATTTATCACGTCTAGAATCTTGCAAACGTTACCACTTCGAGGCTGTAGATGTTAGTCAACCCATTGAGCAAACCTTACGAACTTATCAGCTCAATGCTAGAGACAAAGGCATCGAACTCAGCCACGAAATTGAGCCAGACTTGCCTGCGGTAGTCGGAAACTATGATTTGCTGCTGCAAGTGTTTGCCAATCTGGTTGGTAATGCACTGAAGTTTACGGAATCTGGTGGCAAAGTCGCGATTCGGGCCTATGTGCTGCAACCGCAGCTACGCCTAAAGTCAGCACCCTTACAAAATCAACCTCGCGCTGTGCGGATTGAGGTGTCGGATACAGGAATTGGGATTGATCAAGAAGATCAAGCAGCTATTTTCGATCGCTTCTTCCGAGTGGAAAACCGAGTTCACACGTTAGAAGGAACAGGTTTGGGCTTGTCAATTGTGCGAAATATTGTCGAAAAGCACTACAGTTCTGTGCATTTAGTCAGCGAAGTAGGGGTGGGCACAACCTTCTGGTTTGATTTGGCTGTTTTTCAGGAAGAAGCCACATTAGTAGACACCTCACCTGCATTGGAGCACGCAAATAATGCCAGTGTCGCTTCAGTGCCTGCTACTTTGTCTTAGATTGCATCCTTAGGCTTGTAACTCTAAGAAACTACTTAAGCTGGGCGATCGCGCTAGATTGACGGTCACCCACTACAGCGACAATAGTAAACTAACCACCACTAAGCCAACGAGCGCTACCCAGCCTGCATTGCGTTTGAGCCAAGTTTTGAGCTGACCTAAACGAGAACTCTGGCTTACGCTTCCTGTTTTGAGGGAGGTAGTGCTCTTGCTGCGGTCTTGATACAGAGTGCACTCTTTCGCGTGAGGCCGTTGCGGAAAGTTACAAGTATCATCATCGTGGTAAGTACAGGTATCACACAAGTAAGCTTCTCCAGCAGCTCGATACAACGGAATCCCAGGATGGCCGTAAGCTTTCAACGCTAGATGACAGTATGGACAGGTGACAGCTTGTGACTCAACAGTTTGGTTGCAGCGGGGGCATTCAGGCATGACAGAGAAAGTGTGTGGTCTTTTTCGTATGCTAGCCTAGCGCTAGAGAGCCTTAGAAGGAATTTGGAGTGCTAGCAGTAGCAGATTGCGACTGAGCAAACTTCCTCACTTGATACTCACCTGCTTCAATAATCGGATAATTACCAGCTAACTCCTGGGCAAATCGCTGGTCTATTGCGGCAAGGCGATCGCTCGGCACAGCTTTCCAAGTCTCTTTACTAGCCCAGCGAATCACCAAAACAACTTCTGTAGAATCTTCTGGGTTAATCCAGACTTCTTTACCCAAAAAACCAGGACACTCTGCCAGGAAAGCAGTCCAAATCTCAGCGTCTTTTTGGATGTACTGCTCTCGCATTTCAGGAGCAACCTTGATTTTGAGCCACTCGATTACCATAAACACGCTAGTCTCGATATTCCTGCAAATGAGTGAAGTGATCGAGCGTCATGAAACAGCTAATGAGTGTGACGACTCGATTGCAACACCCTAAGCCTACAGATAGTCAACTGTGTTTTGCCACGCAGACAGGTTAGGAACGCTGTAGATTTGACAGAATAAAGCTGTAGGCTAGCTTCAGTCAGATTGGAAGAAAACACATAGGACTTTATTAATTACATAAAAGCCTACGTTTAGCTACTGTTTCAAAGGCGTAACTTCGAGAAATCGCATGGATAACAATAACTTCGTCAAGCAACTACTTATGATTGGGATTGGTACAACCTCTTTAGTCGCGGAGAAGCTGCGGGAGGTGAGTGACGAGTGGGTAAGCACAGGTCAGCTCAATCCCGAACAGGCGAAAAAATTTGTGGATGACTTGATGACTCATCTCAAGTCAGAACAAGGCAATTTAGATGTTCAAATGCAACGTCAGCTCCGCAATGTTCTACAAGACTTGGGCGTGCCTAAGCAGTCTGAAATGGATGAGTTACGCGGTCGTCTCGATCGCCTAGAGCGGCAAGTGCGGGACATGGAAAATAAACTGTGGCGTTAAAGAGCATTTCAAAGTAGGCGATCGCAGCATTCAACCCAGAGCTTAAACTGAAAAACATACGCTAACCTATAACAGCAACGTGCTGGCCGCTAAGTTAGTTGTATTTTCGATGCTAGGAGGAACAGAATTTTGCGAGAAATTTTAATGAGTTTGGGCGTGATGCTGGTTTGCTGCGTCCTATTACTCGTGGCGCAGATTGGTGGTCGCAGCCCCGCGATCGCTGGAGAACTGCAAAACACGCAGGCCCAATCAGTGGCGGTAGAAACAGTCGATAATACCTTGATCGCTCAAAAGCCCGCATCAGCATCAACAGAGAAGTCTAAAAGTACTGAGGTGGTAATGGATAATAATGATGTCGTCACAACTCCTTCTGGTTTGCAGTACGTGGAGTTAGAAGAGGGAACGGGAGCTACGCCTCAGTCTGGGCAAACGGTGGTGGTTCACTATACCGGAACCCTAGAGAACGGCAAGAAATTTGACAGTTCGCGCGATCGCGGTCAGCCCTTTAGCTTCAAAATTGGGGTAGGTCAGGTCATTAAGGGTTGGGATGAAGGCGTTGGCACCATGAAGGTTGGCGGTCGTCGCAAGCTGATTATCCCTGCTGAGCTGGGTTATGGAGCTAGAGGTGCGGGCGGTGTGATTCCACCTAACGCCACCTTGCTGTTTGATGTCGAGCTACTAAAAGTTAGTTAGTTCTTATAGCTGCCTTGTTGCGACTTTCGGTAAAGTTGCACCGAATTGTAGGTAGGGTTGAGTGAAACCCAACACCCTAACTTTGTTGGGTTATTTGAGAACGCTATGCGTACGTGCCTCAACCTGACCTACAGTGCTGGGCTAGCTCCTGCAAAATTGGGTTTTAGCACTACTGAACTGGCTCAATTCAGTTGCCCAATTAGCTTTTCTAGGGTTAAGGCCATTGCATCGGTGCTGTAGTGTTCTATGCACTTTTGCCGGGCTTTTAGACCGAGTTGGCAAGCCGCTGCAAAATCTTGAAAAATAGCTTGAATCTGTTCAGCAATTTGTTCTGGAGCGCTAGGCTCAACTAGGTATCCTATCCCATCCAAAATAGTGGGAATATCACCAACTTTAGTAGATAGAATTGGCTTTGCCATTGCCATTCCATCAGTTAGCTTGAGCGGAAATTGGGCTTTCGCTGTGGGAGTATCTCGTTGGGGCACCACAACCACATGAGCTGCCGCCACAATTTCAGGCATCTGCTCCACTGGATATCTGGGCAGTTGAATAATCCATTGTCCCCAACGCTCAACTAACTGGCGATCGTAGTCGTCTGGTCGGCGTCCACCCACCATCACTAGTCTCAAGTCGGGCTCGTTCAATTTCTCTAGGGCTATTAGGACATCTTCCAGCCCTTTGTGGGGGCGGGGTGTTCCGGGAAACATCAGGACTCGATATCCTGACAGACCGTAGCGCTCCCTGCTGGTATCAGGGTCAAATTTCTCTGGGTTAAATAAGGCAGTATCTTTACCATTCGGCAGATAAGTGCCGCCAAAACGGTCTTGAAGGAATTGTGTATCTACAGTAATGGCATTTGCCCGACTGACTAGATTCTCACTCCATTTTAAGTACAGTGGATGTTCTGGTTGTCTCAGCGCCCCTTGCTTTTTCAAAATATCTCTAGCTAGCTGCCTTGCGGTGGGGCGATAAGCCCATTGGTCGCCGCCATACCAGCTTAATTCCCAATCATCAATGTCTAGAATGACGGGTCGTTTAGAAAATAATCCTTTCAATAAAGCCATGCCAAAGCTTGTGGGCCTAGGCTTGACAGCATAAATAAGATCACCACTTACCTGATCGAGCAGTTGTTTGGCAGGAGCAAGCAAGCCTGGGTAATCACATCCAGGAAATGAGTGAACTGTCAGACCGATGGGGGCAGTGGGATAGATCGCTTGGCCGAAGAGAAAACCTACAACTTCTACGTCATAGTCAAGTTTCTGGAGAACTTGGCTCAACAAATAAGCTCGTGTCACTCCACCCCCTGAGAGGTCAGGTGTAATGACAGAAATCTTAGTACGACTTTTAGTTGTTTGGGGGCTCAAGATCGTAGAAGAATTGAATACAGCGATACTATCAGAATCCTAGTCGGCTAATTTTAGACGACCTGTTTGTAGATAGTCAAAAATTAAGTTGATCTGGCGACGGTCTTGGTTAGAGAGTTGAGAGTCAGAAAGAATCACAGATGTTAGCTGCAAGTGTTCTTGGCGGCTAAGTTGTCCTGATTCAATAATTCGATCTGTAGTTGTTTTTATACTCAGGCTTGACTTGCTTTGTGCTGTCCAAACCATAGGAATGAATTGTCCTGGTATAGCTTGTTGGGTTGCACTGAGGCACGCCTCATAAAGCTATTGTCTTTGCTCTAACTACAGAATTTGACAAAGTTGCAATGAGAACAAGTAAAGACTTGGTGAATTTGTCAAATTCTCTGGGTTCACTTTCTGTCTTGGCTTATAGCAGTCCTAAGGATGTAAAGACTCGATTAATTTGGGAAGTTTAGTCTTGATTCCAGCGTAGTGTTCTGTCAGTTCAGAGAAACCAGACTAGGATGAAACAAGCCCAGGAATAGAGACTGATGCAAGTTTATCGACTCCCAGCCCTCTCTGATAATTACATTTTTGTTCTGCATGCGCCGGAACAGCGGATTGCAGCGGTGGTAGATCCAGCGGAAGCACGGCCAGTCTTGGAGTGTTTGTCTCAGCTTGATGCAGAGCTAGTGGCAATCTTTAATACTCATCACCACAGCGATCACGTGGGTGGAAATACGGAACTACTGAATAGATTTCCCAGGTTAAGTGTATACGGGGGGGAGGGCGATCGCGGTCGTATTCCGGGACAACAAAAGTTTCTGCGAGAAGGCGATCGCGTTTTCTTTGCTAACCGAGAGGCAGAAGTGCTGTTCGTTCCAGGGCACACTCGCGCTCATATTGCCTACTACTTTTTACCTACCCACCCCGAAGAGTCGGGAGAGCTATTTTGCGGGGATACGCTCTTTGCGGGTGGCTGCGGGCGCTTGTTTGAGGGGACTCCAGCGCAGATGGTGCAATCTTTAAGCAAGTTACGGGCTTTGCCAGACAATACGAGGGTTTGGTGCGCCCATGAATACACTTTGAAGAATTTGCAGTTTGCCCTCAGTGTAGAAAGCAGCAACTTGGATTTGCAAACTCGCTTAGCTGAGGTAGAGGCGATGCGTCAGCGTCTGGAATCGACTGTACCCTCAAATTTGGGTTTAGAAAAACGCATCAATCCTTTCCTACGCTGGGATCTACCGGGTGTCCAACAAGCAGTCAAGTTGGCTGAGCCAGTAGAAACTTTCGCCCGTCTACGTCAACTCAAGGAGAAGTTTTAGGGGGTGGGACACTTGGCTCAAAGCTAGCGAGGCCAAACGGAATGTTAGGAGATGCTAGAAGTTGAGGGAAACTGGACGGGTGATCAGCTTGCGATCGCTCCTCACATTTCGATACGATAAAGTGTTCTGATGACAGCGACAACACCTCCCAAGGTACGCACAGTTAATCACAGGAAAGATCATGGCGAAACGTGTTCAGTTAGTTTTAAATCGAGATGTTAGCAAGTTAGGGAGAACTGGTGATCTGGTAGAAGTCGCTCCCGGCTACGCTCGCAATTACTTAATTCCTCAAGGCTTTGCAGTTAAGACCAATCCTGGCATTCTCAAGCAAGTAGAGCGCCGTAGAGAGAAAGAGCGGGTACTATTGCTCGAACAGAAGCAGCAAGCTGAAACGCAAAAGGCAGCTCTAGAAAAAGCAGCGCGCTTCACTATCCAGAAGCAAGTAGGCGAAGGAGATGCCATCTTTGGTACGGTTACAGCTCGTGAAGTGGTGGAAGCAATTCAAGCAGCAACCGGTGAAGATGTCGATCGCCGCGAAATTTCTCTACCCGACATTAATAAGGTGGGTACTTACAGAGCGGAGATCAAACTGCATCCTGATGTCAGCGCTGTAGTTGAGATTGAAGTTATCGCTAGCTAAGGCTTGTTAGCTAATTCTTGCCGCTTGGAGTCGGTAAAATTCTGATATACATAACAGGCTAGTATGTGAGGCCCCATAGAGGCTGCAACTGACCAGTTTTGTTCTTCAGTGCAGGACGGGTGAGTCAGCCGCTCATCCGTCTCATTTGATCCAAACCTTTTTACAGTTGTACCTGTTATGGTCCACGACTTGAGTTTTCAGCCGTTGAGCGATCGCCTGCCGCCGCAAAATATTGATGCTGAAGAAGCAATTTTGGGCGGTATCTTGCTCGACCCAGAAGCCATCAACCGCGTGATTGATGTTCTGCGGCCTGAAGCGTTTTACATTAGTGCTCATCAAGAAATCTATCGCACAGCGGTCACGCTCCATAGCCAGGGTAAGCCGACCGATCTCATGAGCATCACAAGCTGGTTGCAAGATCACAGCCTGCTGGAAAAAGTTGGGGGGCAAAGCCGACTCGCTCAACTGGTAGATCGAACCATCAGCGCCGTCAATATTGACCAGTATGCTTCGCTGGTCATGGATAAGTATTTGCGCCGCAAGTTGATTCAGGTTGGCACTGAGATCGCGCAGCTCGGTTATGAAACCAATAGCGAACTAGTCAAGATCCTCGATCAATCTGAGCAAAAAGTTTTTAGCATCACTCAAGACCGCCCGCAACAAGGTCTAGTCCCAACTTCGGATATTCTTACAGACACTTTTTCCGACATTGAAAGCCGCTCCTTAGGCATGGTGATGCCAGGGATCGCTTGTGGTTTCTATGATCTGGATGCCATGACTCAAGGTTTCCAGCGATCGGATCTTGTGATTGTGGCGGGTCGCCCGTCAATGGGCAAGTGTTGTGAGGCTCAGACAGAGATTGTTTTGGAAGACGGCAGTATTGCCACAATTGAGGAAGTGTATCAACGTCGCCAGGGAAAATTGCTGACCTTGGATCAGAACTGGCGATTTAACCTGACTCACCCTTCAGCTTATGTAGATGATGGCATCAAACCTGTTTTCCGAGTCACAACTCGCCTAGGGCGATCGGTTGAAACTACTATTACGCATCCTTACTTGACGCTTCAAGGATGGCGACCCTTAGCTGAGTTACAACCTGGCGACAAAATTGCCGTGCCTCGTAAGCTGGAAGTTTTTGGGACAGAAACACTGCGAGAATGTGCAGTTAAATTGCTGGGCTATCTGATTGGGGATGGCTGTTTAACCAGAACAAACCCAGGCTTTACAAATAGCAATAGTCAGATTCAGCAGGACTTTACTGAAGCCGTAGCTGATTTTGCTAGTCTCAAAGTTCGCAGAGACATCTCTGGGGACAGAACTCCCAGTTTCTATGTTTCTAGGAACCTGGAAACGGTCGCAGCTAATCGTAAGGTTTTTGGCGATCGCCTTGGTGGTTCGATCAAGTCAAGCCCTCTGACAGCCAAAGCACTAGCTCAAAAACTTGAAGTGAGCGCTTCTTTAGTCTGCCAGTGGCAACAAGGTATTTGTACTCCTAGCCCGCAGCACTTGCAGAGTTTGAGTGATTTTCTGGGAGAGGAGCTAGCAGCGCTTCTGCCAGAAGGATGGAGTGCAATCGATCGCCAAAATGCCCTCACTGCTTGGTTACGTGAACTAAGGTTGTGGGGTAAGAGTGCCCACGAAAAAGTGATTCCGCCGCTTGTGTTTAAATTGCAGCGATCGCAGGTTGCCTTATTTCTCAACCGTCTGTTTGCCACAGATGGCTGGGCTAGCGTGCTAACCAGTGGGCAGGCACAGCTAGGTTACGCCACGGTGAGTGAAAAACTGGCTCGGCAAGTCCAGCATTTGCTACTGCGCTTTGGCATTATTGCTGCTCTTAAACAACGGTCTGTTAAGTATAAAGATACGCGCCGACCTGCTTGGCAACTCGATATCACTGATGCTTTGTCTATCAAGACTTTTATTTCTGAGATTGGCATCTTTGGTAAAGAGCCAGCTTTGTCCAAAGTGCAAGCCGCGCTGCTCAATAAGAAATACCAAACCAATCGAGATTTAATTCCGATGGAGGTTTGGGCAGCGATCACGACGGCGAAAGGCACTGAATCCTGGCAAGCTTTAGCAGTTCGGGCTGGAATTGCTGGTTATAGCAATATTCATGTGGGCAAACGGGCACCCACTCGTGAACGATTATTGGCTTTAGCCACCGCTCTAGAAAATCAAGATCTGCAAAACCTATCGACTAGCGATATCTATTGGGACGAAATTGTTTCAATTGAACCTGTCGGATACAAGCAAGTTTATGACTTAACCATTCCAGAGACACACAATTTTGTCGCGAATGATATCTGCGTTCATAACACGAGCTTCGTTTTGAATATTGCTCGGAATATTTCGGCATTCCATAAGCTACCCGTAGCAGTTTTTAGCTTGGAGATGTCCAAGGAGCAGTTAGTTTATCGCTTGCTCTCTAGTGAGTCTCGGATTGAGAGCGGTCGCTTACGTTCTGGGCGGATCAGCCAGACCGAATGGGAACCTTTGGGGCATGCCATCAGCACCTTATCGCAGCTGAATGTTTACATCGACGATACGCCGGACATCAGCGTGACAGAGATGCGTTCCAAAGCCCGTCGCTTGCAAGCAGAGAACGGCAAACCTTTGGGACTTGTATTGATCGATTACTTGCAGCTAATGGAGGGCAGTGGTTCAGAGAACCGAGTGCAAGAGTTGTCGAAAGTAACTCGCGGCTTGAAGAGTTTAGCGCGGGAACTAGGTGTTCCAGTGATTGCTCTGTCTCAGTTGAGCCGAGGAGTGGAGTCTCGTACTAACAAGCGACCTATGATGTCTGACCTACGCGAATCGGGATCGATCGAGCAGGACGCGGATTTGATTATGATGATTTACCGCGACGAGTACTATAATCCGGACACGCCCGATCGCGGGGTGGCTGAGGTGATTATTACTAAGCATCGTAATGGCCCGGTGGGAACTGTAAAACTGCTATTTGAGCCGCAATTCACCTGTTTTCGCAACTTGGCTTCACCGAACCGTCCTTGAGGACAATTATTTAACTGGATTTAACCAATTTAATGATTGACTCTACCATCGGGCATTTTGGCTCCTTTCAGGTTGGCGTTCATTAAATTTGTGCTACTAAGTTCGGCCCGGACCAAGTTGGCATCGGTCAAGTTGGCGTAACTTAAATCAGCTCTTGCTAAATAAGCATCAATTAAGTTGGCATCAGTCAAATTAGCGTGACGAAGATTAGCACGGCTCAAGTCAGTGCGGCTCAGCTTTGCGGCACTGAGATTGGCTTGCTCTAGTTTGGCGCGGCTCAGCTTAGTATCGGGCAAGATGGCGTTGTGCAGATTCGCTCCTGTCAAATCAACGTCACATAATATGGCTCGCTCCAGTTTGGCGTTAACCATGTTTGCTCCTACTAAAATCGCACCGCTAAGCTGGGCTTCTGTAAGGAAAGCGCCGTTAAGAATAGCGTCTGTGAGGTCTGCGCCGCTCAGGTCAACTTCTCTTAACATAGCCTCGCTCAAGTTCGCGCCTCGGAGGTTTACTCTGGTTAAATCTGCACCCGTTAAGTTAACGCCCCTCAAGTCTGTTTTGGCTAAATTTGCGCCTCTTAAATTGGCTGTGTATTGACGATTTTCCTGGCGAAAATTTGCGCCTCGCAAGCAAGCCCCTGTGAGATCTGCGCCGCTCAGGTTAGCGTTGCGTAAATCAGCATCGATTAAGTTAGCGTCCAGTAGATTCGCTAAGGTAATATCCGCACTGCGAAGATCAGCAGCTTGCAGACTAGCGCCGTGGAGGTCCGTGTCACTGAGGTTGGCTCGATGTAAGTCTGCTTGATTGAGGTTAGCACCACATAACTTAGTGCCAATGAGATTGGCTCGGCTCAAATTGGCTCGACTGAGATAAGCAAAAAGCAGTGATGCTCCTTGTAAATCAGCTCTTGATAAGTTAATCCCAATTAAATCTGCGCTGTTGAGATTGATGCCAGCCAAACTTAATCCGTTAAATTCCGTTTCACCTGCTGCATAGCGATCGATTAGTTCGTCAGCATTCATAGAAGATATATAAAATTTGGTGAGAGTTAAATTGCAGTTCTGCTAGAGTTTTCGCTTTTGAAAAGCTTTATTGAAAAGATGAGGTTTGTGGTGGCAGGGTGGAGGATAATTCGCAAGTTTGCTCCAAATTACTGGGCGATCGCTCAACAGCATTCTTGGAGGAATTTGAAGCGGAGAAAAACTGACGAGTATGCTCATCATCCGCTTCAACAATAGTGTGACCAGTGGTTAAAAGCGTTTCTTCAAAATTGAGTTTAATTTTGGTTTGCTCAGATGAGAGCTGACCTGAGTAAATGGGTGATGGGACGGATGTGGCTAAGATCAGTTGTTGCTGCCGTTGTATGAGGGGGTAAAAGGGTTTAACGCACTGAATAATAGCCCCTGCTGCCTGATTGTATTCGGCGGAATCTTCTAAGCAACTAGCAATAATTTCTAGCCGAGATTCCAGAGTCGATAAAGTGTCGCACTGTTCCAAGAGTTGCTGCAATAAATCATCAAAGCCACAAGATTTGAGTGTAGACCAATCGGCAGTAGTAAAAGAAAACTTATGCTTAAGGACTGAAAAGAGTAAAATCTTGGCTCGCAGAGGATTGGTATACTTCATGATTTCGAGCCGCAACTCGAAGAGATCGTAAGCATTTTCTACTGCTGTGGTTGTTCCTTGTGGTGGCTCCAGTGGCAGTGATGAATGATGATCGGTTGGTTGATTTAAGCTAACTTGAGCTTGCTGACCTAAAGACTGAACTGCTGGAACTGAATGAGTTGAGCAACAGTAGAGGGCTTCGAGAGCCTGGGTGAGAGTATCCGCAATTAAAAAGTATTCTGCTTTTCGGTTTAAGGTATTAACAATATTGCATAAGAGTAGTTTTAGATCTGCGATCGCAGGAGCCATGGCGTGCAACTCCTGAATTAAAACTTCTAGTGAAACTTGATGGAGATTGTCTGGATCATTCTCCCAATGATTTCTACAAGCACAGAAAACTAGCTTTTTAATCCGAATCTGCTCTGGCTGGGCTTCTAAAAAGGATGCGATTTGTATATAAGAAGTTAGTTCTAGAGGATTAGAAATTTCAGTTTGTTGAGGTTCAATAATTAAATTTGTTAATTCAGTTTGAATAACTATCTGTGTACTACAATCATTTGTTACTAACTGAGTTGAGTCTGCCTGCTTAGGATATAAATTGCCAATTTGACCTAAGATGGTATTAGCAACAAGAGTGTATTCTGCTTGTCGATTCAGTGTTTTGACAACGCTGTTAAGTACCAGGTTAAGGCTTTCGAGAGTGGGGGCAATTTGTAGCAATTCTTCGAGTAACTCTTGCAGGTTATATTGACTGAGGCGATCGCCGTCATTTTCCCAAATATTTCTACAAATATAAACTAAGATTTTCTTGATTCTAATTGAGTTTTTGTCTTGAGAAAACCTATCAATAATTTGAAGGATTTGCTGCTGTTTCGAGGCGATATTCGGCTTTGGCTGAACCTCAGAATAAAGCTTCCTAATTTTCTGCAAGATAAGATTGGCAGTTAAGCTGTATTCAGCGGGTTTGCTCAAGCTACGGGCAACTTTATTAAGCTGAGAGTCTAGCTCAGGTAATTTAGGATAAAGCTGAATTAACTCTTGAATCAGAGTATTAAGCGGATAAGACTTCAGCGTATCCAAATCATTTTCCCAAGTGCGCTTGCAAATATAAAAAATCAGCTTCCTAATTCGAATGGAATTGGAGTGCTGTTCTAAATCGTGGGCGATCGCATGTATTAGTTCTCTATTTGCCATGCTGCTCTGTTGGGGAGAATGCACCTAAGTGAATCAAGGCAACTCAAGGAAGAAATCTCGTAGAATTCTTTACTTTAAACATGCCCAGTTACTTAGATGAACTTGGTATATCACCAAGAGATTAATTCGGCTCAATCCCTACTCTAGACTCAGACGATCTGGAAATCCCTCAGTTTGGGCTGAACGTTAGCGCTTGACCCCGGATGTCCTTATTCAATTTTCCGTGGTCATAAACGACTTTGCCTCCGACAATAATAAAGTCAATCACGCCATCGAGTAGGGCTTGCCATAACACCTCATTATCGTGGGGCGATCGCAGCGGTGGATTTATCTGAGCCATCGTGCCAATCTTGGCATAGGCATCTGTATTTAGTAGCAAGTGTTGGGAGGCACTTCTGCCGTCACATTTCTAAGAAATGAAGTAACGCCTCCTTGGGCACAGGCACAACTGGCGGTAAATAAATCTTCCTTGTGTTCCAGACCTGGTTTGCGGAAGTGGACCTGCGGGTGAATCACTCCCGGCAACAAAGTGAGTCCTTGAACGTCTATTATTTCCTGGCTCCCAGAGCTGTTGATCGTATCTGAGTACTTGAGCCTGACGGATGAGTAAATGAGAGGCAGCATTCATCACGCTAACCGTTTGTGAGATCAGTAACTGGCTAAGATAACGTAAATAATCGCGTGTCCAAATATCGATTTTTATGTCAGAGTTTTACAAGCTCCCCCTGCTTCATCGCAGTGTCAAACCCATTTATAGGTTTGAATTGATAGGCTGGTAGTCTGAGTAAATCTTATAACTCTGAACTGATACCGCTCTTTTCCTTGGTAACTAAACACCTATGACTCGTGTGCAGAATCAAGCGCCTGAAGAAAATACCCAACCACAAGTTGAAAATCCTTGGCTAGAGGGGTTCAAGACAATAGGGCTGAGTGTCATTTTAGCTTTGGGAATTCGCACTTTCGTCGCTGAAGCACGCTACATCCCATCTGGGTCAATGCTGCCAACGCTACAAATCAACGATCGCCTCATTGTAGATAAACTCAGCTACCATTTCCAGAGCTTAGATCGAGGTGATATTGTCGTGTTCTCACCGACTCAAACCTTAGCAGATCAAGGCTTTAAGGATGCTTTCATCAAACGCATCATTGGTCTGCCGGGTGAGAAGGTGGAAGTCAAGGGAGGGCGAGTCTTTATTAATGATCAACCTCTGCGAGAAGATTACATTGAGGAGCAACCAAGCTACCAGTGGGGGCCTGTGCAGGTAGCTTCTGACTCTTATTTAGTGTTGGGCGATAACCGCAATAACAGCTACGACAGCCACTATTGGGGATTTGTCCCTCGCGATCGCATTATTGGTCGAGCTGTGGTGCGCTTCTGGCCTCCCAACCGAGTTGGAGAGCTAGGGCAAGATCCAGCTTATAAACTCAAGCCTGCTCAATAACTCGTTAAGCACTAGCGCACCAAGTTTGCACGATCTGACCCAGCACCTCTTGACCGAGCCAAGGTGTATTAGTGGACAGGGATTTGAGAGATTGTCCGCTCACTACCCAAGGTTGGTTGGGGTTAAACAGAGCCAGTTCAGCAGGTTGACCAGGCCCGACTGCTGCAACAGGCTGCTGTAAGCATTTGGCTGGATTGCTACTGAGGGCTTGCCACAGTTCTAAAGCGCTCCATTCGCCACTGGTGACAAAGCGTTGCCATAGCAGCGGCAGTGCCAGTTCTAATCCGATCGCGCCTGGAGGAGCCTCGGCAAAAGCCACTGTTTTTTCTTCGTAGGTGTAAGGAGTGTGGTCAATGGCGATCGCATCTAACACGCCTTGCCTGATGCCCTCCATTAAAGCGGCTTGATCCGCTGGATTGCCTAGTGGAGGCTCCAGCCGTAAGTTGGGGTCGTAGCTTTGAATCGCCTGACTATTGAGCAGCAAATGCATCCAGGTGGTGCTAGCCGTGATGGGTAAGCCACGCTCTTTAGCCGCTTGAATTAACTCCACGCTCCGAGCTGTCGAAACTCGCATGATATGCACAGGGGTGCCGATCGCGGTAATGAGTTCTAAAAGCGCGGCGATCGCAGTGGTTTCGGCGATCGCAGGACTTCCAGGTAAGCCAAAGCGAATCGACTCTGGTCCCTCTCGCATCACCCCATTACCCGCTAGCTTGGGATCGCAAGGCCAAAGTGCTACAGGTTTTTGTAATGGCTTGAGATATTCCAGTAACCGCCGCAGTAGCCCATAACTAGATAAGGCTCGACCATCGGCAAAACCCACAACGCCCGCTGCTGCTAGTTCGGCTAGCTCGGTCATTTGTTGTCCTTGCACCGCTAGCGTCAAAGCGCCCCATGCCTGAACTTGGACTGAAAGCTGAAATTGCCGTTTGTCTTCCAACCAGGCGAGTCCAGCAGGATTATCTAGGGCGGGAGTCGTGTCAGGCAGGATATTTAGGCGCGTAAAGCCACCTGCGATCGCTGCCTGCTGTAAAGAACGTAAGCTTTCCCTGTCCTCAAATCCGGGTTCGCCAGAGTGGCTATATAAATCGACTAACCCTGGCCCTAAGATCAAGCCTCGACCATCTCGTATCTGAGTATCGGTGGGCCACTCAGAGATAGAGTCTGCGATCGCCTCAATTTTGCCATCGACAATCAAGACATCTGCCACGCGATCGGTCACTGTAGCAGGATCTAAGACTCGGACTTGTTGGAGCAGTTCATTAGTCATGGTGCCTTCGTACTTACAAAGCTCCTGCTGCCGTTTTGTCTAAGACTCCACCTGCTAGGTGAGACGTAATATTCATCGCTTGCAAGACAGGTTGCCCTGCTGGGCCTTTGGGGTAGTCAATCACACTCACCGCACCATTCCCTTGCTTGAAGTTCCAGAAGTTTTCTGGCCCTAAGCCCGCCACATGACACAGAATGGCCTTGTTAATGGCATCATGAGCTACCACTAGTACAGTTTGAGGGGTAGGGGATGCAGCCGCTGTTTCGACAATGGCGTTCCAAGCTGCGATCGCCCGATCCCACACCTGTTGCAAGTTTTCGCCCTCAGGCATTTGCACGGCTTCTGGGGTGGCTTGCCAGCGCTGCAACTCACCCGGAAACTCTGCCTCAATCTCTGACTCTAGCTTGCCTTCCCACAAACCATGACTGATTTCTTGCAAGGTATCGTCGAGCTTTAATTCAATGGTGGGGTGGTGTTGCAGAATAATTTCTGCTGTTTCTTTGGGCCGCTGCATTGAGCTACTCACTGCCGCATCAATACTAATGGAGCGCAAAAACTCAGCCGCTTGTCGAGCTTGCTCGCGCCCATTGTCGTTGAGTGGGACATCAATTTGACCTTGGAAGCGCTTTTGCCGATTCCATTCCGTCTCCCCGTGCCGCACTAGCAAGAGGCGAGGTCCCTTTTGTTCAGAGCGACGCTTTGGCAATGGTTCGCCAAAGTGAGCTGTCAAGTTCAAAGACTCTACCTGCACAGGCGCGTCTAAGCCACCTGCAAAGTTTAAGACTGTGATGCCGCAGTTAGATTGCTGTAAAGACTGGTAGCGATCGCAATCTAGACCAATGGCGGTGCTAATCAAAGCTCGATTAATACCGCTGTGAGCGACGACCAGAATTGTTTGATCCCCATGCCGAGGTAAAACTTCTTGCCAAAACTGTCGAGCTTGCTCGTAAAGCGCTGGGACTGGAAAGAAATCAACCGTACCGTTTGGGCCAGGGATTTCCATCCGTAGTTTATGGGGCTGGTCTCGCCACAACTGGATGTCATCGGGGAATTTGGCTTCGACCTCATCAAACAATATGCCTTCCCAGAGCACTAGATTGATTTCTTTGAGGTTGTCGGTTAGCTGGATTTCGGGGGGATAGTGAGTAGCCGCCGGAAAGCAGGAAAGAGCCAGCTGAGCCGTTTCTTTCGCTCGTTTTAGTGGGCTGCTATACACCGCATCAAAGGTGAGGCCACTCAAAGCTGCCCCAACCTTTTGAGCTGCAGCACGACCTACTTCAGTTAAGGTTGATTGGTCACAGTGACCCTGAACACGGCGCTCAACGTTATAGCTACTCTCGCCGTGGCGCACAAGAATGACACGAGTACTCAGGGCTTTATCCTCCAATCAAATCAGGGCAAGGGTGTAAGAAATAGAGCGATCGCCAACGATGCAGACTCTTTAAAACAAGACCAGTAGAAAAACAAGACCAGTAGAAAAGAGACCAGAAGAATTTTACCCCGTTGAGGAGACGCGCTGGATCATGAAAGATACGGTCTGCTCTGCTTTCGGTGGTAGCCGCGATCGCCTATCTCTCCTGAAAAGCTGATGGCTCTAACTGCTGATAGGCCACGGAGCAGGACTAGCAATGAGATAATGCCTTTGAGGCTGATTAACATTGCACTCACATTGATCGAGCTGAACGGGTTCATCACTCCAAATTGGGGGTGAAATCACTGCACTTGCTGCTGGGGAAGGGAATGAGACTGAAGTCATTGATTTTAGGGGTTCTGACGATTATTGCGATCGCTTTTATTGGTTTATCTTTAGCCCAAAGCTGGAGCCAGCCTCAAGTTCAGAGCGATCTAGAACTCTATCAAACCAATCTGTTGCTGCACGCTTCCGAGTGGCAAGGTGATGCCAATAGCGAGGTAGATCTCAAAGTGGCACGGGATAAATTGATTGGTGATGAACCTGTCAAAGCCGCCTTGAAGCAGTATCAAGAGGTTCGCCAATCGGTGGCAGGCGCTTTAGACAAGTTACAAACGCGATCGCAACCTCAACTCAATCGGGCTATAAAACCAGAAACTCAGCCCAAAGTGGCTCCAGTGACAGAAACACCTGCTCCCAAAACTCAAGCAGAACAAAGCCAAGAACCCATCGCTCAAATGAAGCGCCTCCATAATCTGGACTTGCGGTTAGGAGTTTTGCAAGCCCAGCAGGGGCAAACCGATGCGGCTCTGGCAACTTGGAGTCGGCTAATTGATACCACTCAGCCCAGCAGCAGATTTGGTAGTTTGGGTAACACAGCAACCGCTTTATTGGGGTTGTGGAGTACACCTTCCCAGCTCTTGCCCAATGCTGAACTCCAAATTAAACAAGGATTGGATGGCTGGTTTCGCTACCAGGCTCTAGCGCGGTTGTATGAGTTGCAGCAGCGCCAAACGAGTCTCAGGGAGCTACAGGCCGCCGAACAAGATCTGGCTCAGCAAGCCGCCTTTAAATTGTTACTCATTGCTGGGATTCCAGTCTTTGGCTTTTTGATTGGCATTGCCATTTTGATCTATTTGGTCGTGCAGTGGCTGCTGAAAGGAAAACAAGCCCTGTTAGTGCAAAATGGAGCCTTGAGTTGGCCAACTTCCTGGGGTGGCGAAACTATTTGGCAAGTTTTAGTCCTGTTTTTCGTAGGGCAATTCTTTGTCGGTCAGATTGCCTTGCCCTTGGGGCTTCAGATTTTAGGGATTAACCCCGCTAGCTTTGATAGTCGGACGCAAGCCATTTATATTCTGGCTGTGTACGCCTTGCTGGTAAGTGTCGGGCTTCTGGTTCTCTACAGCTCTTTGAAGCCATTCTTACCCTTCCCTGATGAAGGCTATGAAGACTGGTTTCGCATCAATGGCCGAGGCAGTTGGTTTTGGTGGGGTCTAGGCGGTTATTTCATGGCCCTACCTCTAGTGATTTTGGTGTCGTTGATCAACCAACAGTTTTGGCAAGGGCAGGGAGGCAGCAATCCCATTTTGCCGATTGTATTAGAGGGCCGAGATAATGTGGCCTTGGTAATCTTTTTCCTAACCGCCTCGATCGCAGCTCCTTTATTTGAGGAAGTGATGTTTCGGGGGTTTCTGCTGCCCTCGCTAACCCGCTACGTGCCTGTCTGGGGAGCGATTACAATCAGTGCTTTTCTATTCGCCCTCGCTCACCTAAGCCTGTCAGAAATATTACCGCTGATGGTTTTGGGGATGGTGCTGGGATTTGTCTACACGCGATCGCGCAATCTCCTCGCTCCCATGCTGATGCACAGCCTCTGGAATAGCGGCACTTTGCTGAGTCTCTTTATTCTGGGCAGTGGCTCAACTTAGGCTGAAGCATTCGGTTGAGATAAAAAATTGAATCAGAGACGAGTAGGTTTCCGTTTCTCGTTAATTGCGTGGTGTAGTTGGGCATACTGACTGCGGAATCAATTCATACCCGCTTTTCAAGGAGACCTACTTAAATGACTAGCTCCAATCAAGCTGATAAAAAAACTGCTGCTGGCATTTGTGGCATTTTGCTAGGAGCCCTCGGTGTTCACAAATTCATTTTGGGCTACAACACCGAAGGCATTATTATGCTGCTCGGCACTTTGCTGACTTGCGGCATTGGCGGAGCCATTATGGGAGTGATTGGTTTGGTAGAAGGAATTATCTACCTCACCAAGTCAGATGAAGAGTTCGTTAGCACCTACGTATTGACTAAAAAAGGTTGGTTCTAGAGAAACCTAAGCCTGGTTTCAACTATGTTGGCATTCTCCAAACATGCTTTATCTCGCCAAGGGCGGCTCATTCGTTGGGGAGTGTTGGGCCTATGTGCTGCGCCCATTGCTGGAGCTTACTGGTATAGCCAAGGCTACCGCTTACCTTTTTTAGGCTGTCCCATTCGGCATTTAACAGGGATTCCTTGCCCCACCTGTGGCATGACCCGGTCGTTTATGGCGATCGCTCAAGGTGACTGGAATCAGGCTTTAGTTCATCACTTGTTTGGGCCTGTGCTTTTTGTCAGCTTGGCGATCGCGGCAGTGCATCTATTGGCTGAACTTGTAGTGGGGCGACGGATTACGACTGGCTATTCTGCCCTAATTAGTCAGCGGCAAGTGCATTATCTGGGGCTAGCAATGTTTTTGAGCTACCATATTTGGCGACTTTACGGCTTGTCCCAATCAGGAGAATTAAGTCTGGCGTTTCTCCACTCTCCTCTAGGGCACATGCTATTCGCTAGCCCAGGCATGGCTTAAACTCAATTTCCCCTTTAGGTCAAGCACAACTGAAGTTTTGTTATTAGGTAGGCTCCGATGCTAGCGCTCAAACGTAAAAGGCTATTGTTCACTCTTTTGTTGGCACTGATTGGGGCAGGGTACTTTAGTGCTATGTCCACGGTAGAGGTAATGCCATTCTTAAAAAGCTCTATTGCCCTGCTACCGATTCAAGTCGGAGCTTTGATTTATCTGTTTATGTTCCGGCGCGAAACCAATTGAGATTCCAAATTTGGGCTTGAGAGGAAAAAACTTAGCGTTTTTACGGCAATTTTTGGAGTCTTCGCCTACCCTCAAAGAAGAGATGCCAATTTAGGTATCCCGTGATGGCGGTAGATCGAGAAGCTTATGCAACTGACTCCAGACCAAATTGTTGCAACTCCAACCTCCCCAGAAATTGTGACTTTAGAAGTTGCGGGGATGAAGTGTGCAGGCTGTGTCAGAACCGTAGAACAGCGGCTCAGTCAGCATCCGGGAGTGATTTCCGCCTCAGTCAACTTAGTAACTGAGGTCGCAACAGTTGAGTGTGCAGCAGGAATTGCTGATCCTGCTATTTTGGCTCAGGCCGTGACCGAAGCGGGCTTCCCGACACAAGCTAGATATGCAGCCACAGCCACTGATGCTACGGCTAGAGTTAACTCTGCCTTTCCAAGCTTTAGAGAACGCCATCAACTTGAAATTCAACAACAAACCCGCCGAACTGCGATCGCAGGCTTACTTCTACTGCTGTCTGGGCTAGGTCACCTCGGACAGTGGGGATGGTTAACTCTTCCGGGTCTCAGCAATATTTGGTTCCATTGGGGTCTAGCCACGCTGGCACTTTTGGGGCCTGGACGTTTCATCTTAGTCGAAGGTTGGCGAGGGCTACGACGCAACGCCCCTAACATGAATACACTCGTCGGTTTGGGCACCTTCACTGCTTACACCGCCAGTTGTATTGCCCTGTTTTTTCCCAGGTTGGGCTGGGAGTGTTTCTTTGATGAACCCGTGATGTTAGTGGGGTTTATTTTGTTAGGCCGTACGCTAGAGCAGCGAGCTAGAGGCCGAGCCGTTGCCGCTTTTGAAGCTTTGGTATCGCTTCAACCTCGGGTTGCCCGACTGATCCCCCAACCCACAATTGACCCCGGCAATCAAACTGCGCTCACCTCACAAACTTGTGTCGAAATTCCGGCGGAGCGAGTGCGAGTAGGGGAGTGGCTGCAAGTGCTACCGGGAGAAAAGATGCCTGTAGACGGCAAATTGGTAGCTGGGCAAACCACAGTCGATGAGTCGATGCTGACTGGTGAATCGTTACCTGTGCTCAAACAGCCTGGGGAATTGGTCGCAGCAGGCACCCTGAACCAATCAGGAGCGATCGCCATCCAAGCCACCCGCACAGGCAAGGACACGACGCTGGCTCAAATCATTGCTCTGGTAGAAACGGCTCAAACTCGCAAAGCCCCGATTCAGCATTTGGCCGACACCGTGGCTGGGTACTTCACCTATACGGTCATGGCGATCGCGGCTGTCACCTTTGCTTTTTGGTACGGAATCGGCACCCATCTCTGGCCCGAAGTTTTGAGCCGCCCCGTAGCGATCGCTTCCCTAACGACTCATGCTCACCTGATGCAGCAGAGCCACTTAGCAGACTTACCGACACAGACCTCGCCATTATTGTTAAGCCTCAAATTAGCGATCGCCGTGTTGGTTGTTGCCTGTCCCTGTGCTTTAGGCTTGGCGACTCCAACCGCGATTTTGGTGGGTTCTAGCTTAGGGGCTGAGCAGGGATTGCTGATTCGAGGAGGCGATGTACTGGAGCAGGTGCATCACCTCGACACCATTGTGTTTGATAAAACTGGTACTCTGACTGGGGGGCAGCCCACTGTTACCGATTGCTTACCTCTAGTCACTGCTAGCGCCAATCTTGAACCACTCTCTCCCCAGGATTTATTACAGTTCGCTGCCACGGTTGAAAACGGTGCCCGTCACCCCCTAGCCGCCGCAATCTTGCAGCAAGCCCAAGCTCAGAATTTGGATTTTCTACCTGCCAAAGATTTCCACACGGAACCGGGGCTGGGAGTTTCGGCATTAGTCAGCGATCGCCCAGTGGTGCTCGGCAATGCTGATTGGCTGCGGCAGCAGGGCATTCCTGTGAGTGACCTAGCCCAGCATCAAGCAGAAATATTAGCGAAAGCTGGCAAAACGGTTGTCTATGTTGCGATCGCAGGTACATTAGCTGGGTTAATTGCTGCCGTTGATCTCCTGCGGCCTGATGCTTGTGCCACTGTCAAGCAGCTTCAGCAAATGGGCTTACGTGTTTGCCTCTTAAGTGGCGATCGCTCCGAAGTAGCAGCCACCGTTGCTCAAGCGGTTGGAATTGCTCCGGAGAACGTGCAGTCTGAGATCCGTCCAGCCGGAAAAGCAGCCGCGATCGCTCAGCTACAAACCGAGGGGCATCGAGTCGCAATGATGGGGGATGGCATCAATGATGCGCCTGCCTTAGCGCAAGCAGATATTGGTATTTCCCTGTATTCAGGTACCGATGTCGCCGTGGAAACCGCCGAGATTGTGCTGATGCGCGATCGCCTGATGGACGTTGTACGATCAATTCGACTGAGTCGCGCTACCTTTAACAAAATCCGTCAGAACTTATTCTGGGCCTTTGCTTACAATGTGCTGGGTATTCCCTTGGCTGCGGGTGCTCTTCTCGTAACCACAGGTTTTGCTCTAAGTCCAGCAGCAGCGGGCGCTATGATGGCTTTTAGTTCTGTCAGTGTCGTCACCAATTCACTTTTACTTCGCTATACTCCCGCTGCTAAAAGGGATGAAACGAACCCAAACTTCTCTCACTTCTAAGATCACCCTCTAGCTTCAAAAAGTAACAGCGATCGCTAAAGCTTCAAATATTGGTTTTGCATGCTAGTTTTGAAGCACTATCACGCTCAAAAGCCCGTTCGGATGGGTAACCTTAAGACATAGCTTATATTAGTGGTTTCAAGGCACAAAATCTTCAGAATCTCGTCAGGCTCTGCATTATAACTTCTAACTATTTGAAATTCCCACGGCCTTATGTCTTCAGCACTTAAGCAAAATCATCTTTTAATCATTGAAGATGACAAGGGGCAACGACACTTTACCCTTGACGGTTCGGTCTATACAATTGGCAGAGATTCCAAATGTAATATTTGTCTCGCCTCTCTGTTCGTGTCACGGCGGCATGCCACCTTAGTCAAACTGCCTAAGGAAAATGGCAGCTATTACTACCGTATCCAAGATGGCAGCCTGAAAGGTAAACCCAGTGTGAATGGGTTGCTGATTAATGGATACAAGCTGCAAGGCCATGACTTACAAACCAAAGATGTAGTGGTATTTGGCCCTTCGGTGCGAATTATTTACTTTGTTTTAGAAGAAGATGAGCTGGCTAACTTAGATCCTGATGAGCTTGATATCCCAGAATTTGATGTGACATTAATTGATCCTAAAATGGTAGGAGTTTCTTCGGAAGATTGAGGGTTGCCTTTAACACTTTAGTATTCTTGATGGCAATCTTACGTTACTGACCCGCTATACCATCAAACTAGGTCGTCTATTGTACTTCCCGCGCGGCAATGGTACCAGAACTATCCCAAAACCACTTATTGATTATTGAAGACGCCAAAGGTTGGCGCAAGTTGGTTCTTGGTAAACCTCGGTATTCAATTGGTAGAGACCGCAAGTGTGATATTCGCCTCTCTTCACTCTTTGTGGGTCGCCACCATGCCAACTTAGTACAACAGTTGCACGACGATGGTAGCTATTCCTATCGAATTGTGGACGGTGATCTAGAGGGCAAGCCTAGTGTGAACGGGCTGCTAATCAATGGACATAAACTCCAAGGTCATGATCTCAAGAACGAAGATATCGTTGTTTTTGGCCCCTGTGTGCGAATAACCTACTTTGTTTTAGAAAACGAGACCCTTGATCTGGACACACTGGATCTACCTGAATTTGATATCACTTTGATTGATCCCAAAATGGTGGGAGCCGCTTGCGAAGATTGACTGGCGATCGCTACTATATTCGCTCAAAAGCTTTGGACAGGCTTTTGTTACAGTCGAGGAGCTACAGAGTAATTAAAGTGAAGCTGGGTCGATAATTAGAGAAAATAAGCTAGGATACAGGCACCAAACCTGACTGTTCTAGTTGGGCTGTCTATTTTTGATTTTGATCAATCCTAGCGATTAACTTGTTTGTTCACGGCACCACTTACTTGGCAATGGCACCAGAACCGCCCCAAAATCATTTATTAATTATTGAAGATGACAAAGGCCGCCGCGAGTTTGTTCTTAATAACCCTATCTACTCGATCGGGAGAGATCCCAAATGTGATATTCGTTTGATTTCTCAGTTTGTTTCTCGTCGTCATGCCACTTTAGTACAACTCCCTCGTGAAGATGGCAGCTATTACTATCGAGTTGTAGATGGCAACCTCAAGGGCAAACCTAGTGCGAATGGCCTCTTAATTAACGGTCGTAAACTGCAAGCTCATGACTTGCAGAATGAAGACGAAATTATATTCGGACCGCAAGTAAAAGCCGTCTACTATTTGCTAAAGCAAGATGGGATGTCAACCATACCGCCAGATGAGTTCGATATTACATTAATTAGCCCCGGTATGATTGGCGATCCAGAAGATTGACCTGAATGTGAATATCTACTTGTGGGCTAGCTAGTCAGATCTCTAAGATCTGGGCTAGCTTCTTTTAAGATCATTATCCTGCAACTGCTTCAATGAGTTGCCAATGCCGATTTTCCGCTACAGCTCGGCTAACCAACTCATACATCTGGTGGCAATGATTATCGAGATGAAGGGGTAGTTCTTCATTTTTAATCACAAAATTCATCCGAATCTCGCGATCAGTGGCAACCGATTTATCAATCAGAACTTCTACTGTGACTAGTTTTGAAAAGGAAATATGACCAGGCACTTCACGTGCCATCAGGTAATCACCCGTGTCATAAATGATGTCAAAATTACAGGATTCTAGAATCCCGATCAGCTGTTGCTGGAGATTGTTAACAGGTACTTCAACGGTAAACAGACAAGTATAGCGAGCCATAGGCAACCCCAGGCGTGGCAGTTTTAAGACCTTCCTATCATAACGTTCGCTAAGCATGGCTAAGTCATACTTAGGTTAATAGCTAGGATAAGACTCAAATCATAAGGGCCAATCGTACCATTCAAAGCTTAGGCTGCATAAAAGCGGGAAGCTTTGCAATTAACCTCAGCATGTTTGGCTTGGCCTTTACCAGCTTCTAGCATACCAGCCTCTGATCCGGACAGAATGCTTGCAATTGAGAAAGTCGAGGCCAGGTGAAGTGGCATAAATCACTAATTTCTAATGGCAACGAGCTTGTATGTACTGTCGGTACCCGATTTCTGCTAGAGTGCGTCGGGGCCAAGGTCAATGAATTGATTTGGGGAGTGGCCTGCCAGTAGCACTTCGGGCAGAATCTATGTGCGTGGTGAGGAGTCATTCAATAGCAGCTTATGCAAGGTCGGTTGATTGTTTTTGAAGGAGTTGAAGGCAGTGGGAAAACCACCCAAATGCTGCGATCGCAAGCATGGCTTTCTGAAAACCAGTGGTTCCAGTTACTCAAAGCTCAAGATCTAGCTCCACCCATTTTGGTGACCCGGGAGCCAGGAGGCACCGAGCTGGGATTAGAGTTACGTCAGTTGTTGCTGGGCTATCAAGGGCAAGAAGCAATTCAAAATCGAGCTGAGTTGCTTCTCTATGCCGCCGATCGCGCGCAGCATGTCGATGGCTATTTAAGGCCGCAGTTAGCTCAGGGATCTCTGATTTTATGCGATCGCTATACCGACTCCACAATTGCCTACCAAGGGTATGGGCGGGGGTTGGATCTAGCCTTGATTGACCAACTCAACCGAGCTGCAACAGGTGGCCTAGAGAGTGATTTGACTTTATGGTTGGATGTGGATGCCGAAGTGGGTTTGGCTCGGATGCGACAGCGAGGCCAAGCTGACCGGATCGAACAAGCTGATTTAGCCTTTCACCAGCGAGTGCAACAGGGCTTTCAGTCATTACATCAGCAGTATCCAGAGCGGATGATTCGCATTGATGCGAGTCAGAGTGAACAGGCCGTTACCCAACAGATTCAACAAGTTCTCAGTCAGCGCTTAACGCAATGGTATCAACCGTTTTTGCACCCCTAATCGGACAATCGCAGGCTGTGGAATTGCTGCACCAAGCCGTACTTCAACAGCGAATTGCGCCTGCCTACTTGTTTGCAGGCCCATCCGGTGTAGGACGTAGTTTAGCGGCTCGGTGTTTTCTAGAACTGCTATTTAAGCGAGATGCGCTGTCTGCTAAACAACCAGGACTGCAACAGCGTCTGCAACAAGGTAACCATCCTGATCTGTTGTGGGTGGAACCGACCTACTTACATCAGGGCAAATTGCTGTCAGCAGCGGAAGCTGTAGCTGCGGGGCTTAAACGGAAAGCGCCTCCTCAAATTCGTCTTGACCAAGTGCGGCAATTGGCACAGTTTCTCGGTCGTCCCCCGATGGAAGCAACCCGCTCCGTTATAGTGATTGAGCAAGCAGAAACAATGGCGGAAGCAGCTGCAAATGGATTGCTGAAAACGCTAGAAGAACCAGGGCCAGCGACGCTGATTTTGATTGCGCCGGGAGCCGAAGCTTTGTTGCCGACATTGGTATCTCGCTGTCAGCGGATTCCCTTTCATCGCCTGAGTACAGAAGCACTCGCTCAAGTGTTAGAGCAGGAAGGCTATGCCGAGATCTTGCAGCATCCAGAGTTGTTGGAGATTGCTCAAGGTAGCCCCGGAGAAGCGATCGCTAGTTGGCAGCAATTGCAAGCGATTCCTCCAGATCTGCTAGCCACTCTGACTCAGCCCCTGCGCTCACCGCGTGAAGCTTTAGAGCTAGCTCGGCGTTTGGCCAAAGCCTTAGATACAGAAGCACAACTTTGGTTAGTAGACTATCTACAACAT
Organism: Trichocoleus desertorum ATA4-8-CV12; assembly: GCA_019358975.1. Classification (NCBI taxonomy): domain Bacteria; kingdom Bacillati; phylum Cyanobacteriota; class Cyanophyceae; order Leptolyngbyales; family Trichocoleusaceae; genus Trichocoleus; species Trichocoleus desertorum. The sequence continues at coordinate 147,580 of JAHHIL010000006.1, read as the reverse complement.
GCTCTTTGGCGATCGCGGCGGCAACCCAAACTGCTGCAACACTTAGAGAAAGCTCGCCAAGCTCTCCTTAGCTATGCCCAGCCTCGCTTGGTTTGGGAGGTGACTCTGATGGCGATCGCTCAACCTTAAGCTTGCGTATTGATGCCAACTGCATCGGCTAAAGTGGCGAGTCCTTGTTGCTCCAGCTTTTGCCCCAGCCCGGTCAAAATTCGCCGTACCATCCACGGGCCTTCGTAAATCCAGCCTGTGTACACCTGCACCAAACTGGCTCCAGCGGTAATTTTCTCCCAAGCATCCTCTGCGGTAAAAATGCCACCGACGCCAATGATGGGCAACTGACCTTGAGTTTGTTGGTAGATAAAGCGAATGACTTCTGTGGATCGTTGTCGCACTGGAGCACCACTGATGCCGCCTGCTTCGTCCTGCACTGATTTGCCCGTGGCTTCAATCACCTCTGTTTTGAGGCCATCCCGTCGAATCGTGGTGTTGGTAGCAATGATCCCCGCTAAGTGATGTTTTTGGGCCAGGGCAATCACATCCGCGATCGCCTCCCATTCTAGATCGGGCGCAATCTTGACTAACATCGGCTTTTGCCGTTGGTTTTCTTGCTGCAAAGCGGCCAAAATCGGTTCTAGTTGTTCAGTAGCTTGGAGCGATCGCAATCCTGGGGTGTTGGGAGAGCTAACATTGATCACAAAATAATCACCCCAATCCTTGAGCAACCGGAAACTGCCTAAGTAATCTGCCGCTGCCTCTTCTAAGGGCGTAATTTTAGACTTGCCTAGATTAATACCAATGGGAATTTTGAGCTGAGAAGCATTGGGTGTTACTTGCCGCTGCCTCCTCGCCTCAAACATAGCCGCCATCGCCGCTGCGCCTTGGTTGTTGAAGCCCATCCGGTTTAAGGCCGCCTGATCCAGGGGTAAGCGAAACAAGCGAGGCTGCGGATTTCCGGGCTGGGCCTGAAACGTCACGGTGCCAACTTCGGTGAACCCAAAGCCCAAATGAGGCCAAACCCCAGCGGCCACGCCATCTTTGTCAAAGCCAGCAGCCAACCCAACAGGATTGGGGAAGCTTAATCCCCACAGCGATCGCTCAAGTCGTGGATCTGAGAAGCAACAAGATTGCTGCAATCGAGCTTGTGCCCAACTCGCAGGTAGCTGATTACCAGTGCGGTCTAACCAACTGAGCAGTTGAAGCGCTTGTAGATGCAACTTCTCTGGATCTGCTTTCAATCCAGAGAAGAGAAGGGGACGTAAACCGACTTGATAGATGTCCAATTTCTTGTGTAATTGTCAGGGATCGAACGGCAGAGGTAAACAGAGACAACTAGAATGTCAAGCTTAGAAGCAAACGCAAATACTCATCAATTTTATGGGCATCTTAGTTGTGGGCATTCTAGATATTACAAGCTCTTTTGCATAACTGGTTGAGTAGATCTATGAGGAAAAGGGGCATCACCAGATAGAATTTTGAGAGCTTGGGAAAATAATCCTGTTTGTGGTCTACCAACCTGCCTGCCATCAGCTGCTCATCTTACCGACCCTGTGGTGACTATCTGCTGCAACCCCAAAAGGGGTTAGAAATGTGTTGATCCAGGCTGCAAGTACCCTTTCAGGTCTAAAGGTGCCTCGGATTTCTCTCTTCCAATTCTTTGTGTAAAAAGCATAAGCTGCCCGGAACCGGAGTCCAAATAACATGGGTCAGCAGAAAGAGCCGACAGCCTACGAAAAACAACTAGTTGCTTTAGGTCGTGTCCTCCAGACCCTACGGGAAGAGGAAAACGTCGATGTTTTAATTGAAACTACACTCAATTATCTACAGGATGAATTTGACTATAGCTTGATCTGGATTGGTCTTTACGATCGCTTAGAGCACCGTCTGTTTGGCAAAGGTGGCGTTATGCCCAATGGTGACAGCTCTTTTTTGCGGCAGCGCTTCATCCTGTCTCCAGGCGATATTTTGGAGCAGGTGGTGATTCAGCAGCGCCCGGTCGGCGTGCCAGATCTACGGGAAGAAACGCGGGCAGGAGAGTGGCGGAAGGCGGCTCAGAAATTCAATATTCAGGGCACGATGCTATTTCCGATTCGCTACAAGGATCGCTGCTTTGGCGTGTCTCTATTGGGGTCAACGCTCTGGGGAGTTTCTCCCCGCTCGGATGAAAAAGCACGACTTTCAATGATTTTTGGTGGTTTGGCCGCAGCGCTCTACCAAATCGAAGAGGATTGGCAGCGACAACAAACCAAGCGGCCAGAGGAGCCGTTGTTAACGCTGTTGTCTAAGTTGCGGATGTTGCCGACTTTAGGGCAACGCTTAGAAGCAGTCGTGGAAGAAACCCACCATTTTATTGGGCCTTCTCGGACCAATATCTATTGGTTTGAGCGAGAACGGCGCTATTTTTGGCGGCGAGTGGGTAATCACCAGAAGACAGCCGGGTTTAGTGATGCGAATCAAGTAGCTTCTGGCATTACAGTGCAGGAAATTAGTGGTTTCTATCAAGCCCTAGCAGCTGATCAACTGGTCTCGATTGGTGAAGCTCACAGTTCGCTCAAGGCGGATACAACCAGCCGATTGATGCAGCAGATCAAGGCGCGATCGCTCTTGGCCGCTCCGATTTTGTTTCAGAACGAGCTGATCGGGTTTCTGGCCGTAGAAGGCAGCGAAGCTCGGATTTGGGAAGAGGAAGAAAAAAGTTATGTCCGGGGTGCGGCTCAACTGATTGCTTTGACCGCTCCCCTAGAAGAAATGGAGGAGATTATTCAACAAACGCGGTTGGATCAATCGCTCACCGCCGAAGTCACCCATGCCATCTACAGCGACGAAGACTGGAAGAGCACGCTAAAAAATTGTGCAGATAAACTCTGCCAACGCCTACGAGCGGAACGCTTTCTGGTTTTGCTCTACGACAAAGACCAAGAGAAGTTTGACATTTGCTACCAAAGCCAACCCGCCAATCGTCGGCCCGCAACCACACCGCTGAATATGCTAAACGATGTGGATTGGCAAATGCTGGAGCGCAGCACCGAAGCGGTAGGTGTAGAAAATTTAGATGAAGACTTAAAGCTGATGGCTTGGCAAGAGGTCTTCCTCGAAATTGGGGTGCGATCGCTCCTCATGTGTAGTACGTCTATTGGTCATCCCTTAGAAGGGTTAGTCGTAATTTGCCATGAAGCAACTCGCACCTGGAGCCGTCCCGAACGAGAGATTCTCCGAGTGGTGAGTCAGCAAATTGGTTTGATTTTGCACCAATGGCAACTCCAGCGGCAAACTGAACAGCAGCAGAAAATCTCCCAGACAATTCAGTGGGGCCTCACCACCATCCAGCAGACTTACCAGCCGGATCGCCTAGAGCGCTCGGCTTTGCAGCACATTGCTCAAATTCTGCAAGTTCCTTTTGCCATCATGGTGACGTGGCTACCAGGGCGACGAGGGGGACGGATTGTGGCCCCAGTGATGGCGAACAGTCAGTTCATGATCAATACAGAAATAGTCGTGCCTGTGCAGACAGATACGCTGGTGCAGTGGGCATTGCAAGCCGACGGGCTGTTACCTTTGACCGCTGATGATCTGACTGTAGAAACGCGACAATGGCTTTCTGGGTCTGGAATCGGTCAAATTTTAGTCATAGCACTCCGCAGCGCTCCAGAGCATGAACCGACTGGAATTGTGATTGTTGCAGATGAGCGATCGCGGCATTGGCCAGAACGACATTTGAATGCTTTGGGTACCCTGGTCAGCCAGTTGGCTTGGTCGCGTCGTAATTTGCTCCTGACCGACACCCTAAAAGCGCAGCGGGAAAGCCTGGAGCGATTGAACTGGTACAAACAGCGCCGGATTGAAGAAATGTATCGTTCGCTCAACTTAACGCTCAAACGCCTCAACGAACTTTCGACTCAGAACGATCCACTGGTGGGCACTCGCTTTCAGCAGAACCTCCGCCAATTTGGAGATGCCCTCAATAGCGTTGGTCAGCTAATTAAGGACGAACCGTGGCGGTTACGGGCCTACTACGAGACGGTGCCTCTGGCCACATTGCTCAAGCGATCGCTAGAGCGAGTCGATCACTTAATTAAGCAACGCCAGTTGTGGTCTCAGGTACATAACAACGAAGGCAACCTCTCGATCGCCGGGGACATCACCAAAATTGAGGCGATTTTGTATGAATTGCTAGTTACGGCTTGTCACCGTTGCCAACCGAGTGGCCGTATTGATATTTGGTGCCGTACTTTAGAAGAGCGTTGGCTAGAGCTGTCAATTACAGACAATGGCGTGATTGAGCCGAGGTTAGTTGCTGAGTTACAGACCGGACGCTCTGTAGACTTGCTGGCTCCTTCCACACTGGATCAACCCCCTGGCTTGCACCTACTAGTTTGCCAATCTTTGATTAAGCAAATGGGAGGCGAATTCAACCTCTACAAGTTAGAGGATGGTCGCGTTTTGAGCCGCTTGGTGATTCCGCTTTCGGCAGGATCTCCGACTGACAAAGTCTACGCGAACCGAGGCAACACCACTGGCCTCTTCTAAAGAAAAAGGGACAGGTTGTTCAACTCCTGCCCCTTTAACCTAGATCCAGTGATTCAAATGGCTTAAACCATCTCAGTGGGTGCTTCAACCGCAGGCTGAACTTGAGGCTGGAACTGGAATAGGGAGTAAACCACGTTGCGGCGAATGTCGGTCATCATCTCCAAGAAGAGTTCATAACCTTCACTCTTGTACTCAATCAGAGGGTCTTTCTGACCGTAGCCACGCAGTCCCACCGATTCTCGCAGCGCGTCCATTTGCTGGAGGTGCTCCCGCCAGAGTGTATCGATTTGCTGCAAGATAAAGAAACGCTCTGCTTGCCGCATCAAACCCGGTTGAATTTGATCGACTTGGGCTTCTTTTAAGTCGTAGGCAATCCGGACCTGTTCATGCAAGAAAGTTTTAATTTCTCCAATCGTTAGGTCGATCAGCTGATCAGGCTCTAGGTCAGACAGGAGGTTGACGAACTCCTTCACCTTGCTTACCATACTGCCGAGATCCCACTCTTCTGAAGGTAAGTCAGGGTTGACGTAAGCTTCCACAATGTCATCCATCGTGCGCTCAGCGTACTTAATCACCTGTTCTTTCAGGTCTTGTCCTTCTAGAACCCGGCGTCTTTCGGCATAGATGGCCCGACGTTGGTTGTTCATCACCTCGTCGTACTCAAAAACCTGCTTCCGGATGTCGTAGTAGTAGGTTTCAACTTTCTTCTGTGCCCCTTCTAGCGATCGCGTCAGAAGACCAGATTCAATTGGCATATCTTCTTCCACGCGGAAGGCATTCATCAGGCCCGCGACGCGATCGCCACCAAAGATCCGCAACAAGTTATCCTGCAAGCTGAGGAAGAACTTGGTAGAACCAGGGTCACCTTGCCGTCCTGCCCGACCGCGCAATTGGTTGTCAATTCGGCGCGACTCATGGCGCTCGGTGCCGATTACATGCAGACCACCCAAGCGAATCACTTCTTCATGCTCACGTTCGGTAAACTGTTCGTATTCTTTGCGGATCAAGTTATAAACTTCCCGCAACCGCTGAATCGCTGGGTTGTCAGTCGGTGCTTTTTCAGATGCAACCGCAACCAGATCTTCTGCTTCTAGTTCTGGCAGCGATCGCTCACCATACTGCTGTACCGCAAAGTCAACGGCTGATCTGAGCTTTTGCTCGGCTTCTTTCGACAGTTGGGTGGGGAAAATTTGAGGAGAAGCTTTCCAGGTTTTGACTTTCTTACCAGGGACAAAGCCTTGGCCACCCCCTCGACTCTCACTCGCTCCTGCAACTCTGGTGACATCAAAAGTATCTTCATCCTCAGGCTGCACGATCCGGGGCATGAAGTACTCGCGCACCTTCAGACGCGCCATATAGTCGGCGTTACCACCCAAGATGATGTCGGTACCTCGACCCGCCATGTTGGTAGCAATGGTCAAGGCTCCCTTACGGCCTGCCTGCGCGACAATCTCTGATTCTCGCTCGACGTTTTCTGGCTTTGCATTCAGTAGGTTGTGCGGAATACCTTGCTGATGCAACAAGTGAGATAGGACTTCTGATTTTTCTACGCTGGTCGTACCCACTAGGATCGGGCGGCCCAACTGGTGGATTTCAGCACATTCAGACGCAACCGCATTCCACTTGGCCTCTTCCGTTTTGTAAACCACGTCCGATACGTCAGCCCGACCTGTTTTACGGTTAGTCGGAACGATCGTGACTTCTAGTTTGTAGATTTTTTCAAATTCCACTTCTTCCGTCTTAGCCGTTCCGGTCATCCCTGCCAGTTTGGGATAGAGCAAGAAGAAGTTTTGGTAGGTGATTGTCGCTAAGGTCTGAGTTTCAGGCTGAATCTCTACGTGCTCTTTAGCTTCGATCGCCTGATGCAAGCCGTCACTCCATCGACGACCCATCATGATCCGCCCGGTAAACTCATCTACAATCACGATTTCGTCATCGCGGACGATGTAGTTTACATCTTTAATAAAGAGTTCTTTAGCTTTAATGGCATTGAAGATATAGTGCGCCCAAGGATCTTTGGGGTCAAACAAGTCCTGAACCCCTAAGGCTTTTTCTGCTTCAATAAAGCCTTCATCTGTCAGGAGGACGTTGCGAGCTTTTTCATCGACTTCGTAGTGACTCTCTGATTGCAATCGCGCTGCTACCTCAGCGGCCCGAATATATTTTTCACTGGGTCGCTCTACCTGACCCGAAATAATCAAAGGAGTACGAGCTTCATCAACCAGCACCGAGTCCACTTCGTCAATCACGCAATATTGGAACGGTCGCTGCACGACATCCACCATTGAGGTGGCCATATTATCGCGCAGGTAATCGAAGCCCAGCTCACTGTTGGTGGCGTAGGTGATGTCGCAGTCGTAGTTGCGTTTCCGCTCGTTGGGGGTCATGGTCTGCTGAATCAGACCCACGCTCAAGCCCAAGAAACGGTGTACCTGCCCCATCCATTCTGCGTCCCGACGAGCTAGGTAGTCGTTTACGGTGACAACGTGCACCCCTCTGCCGAGGAGAGCATTTAGGTAAGCTGGCAATGTAGAAACCAGAGTCTTCCCTTCCCCAGTCTTCATCTCGGCAATCTGGCCATCGTGGAGGATCATGCCGCCCAAGAGCTGGACATCGAAGTGGCGCATCCCCAGCACACGCTTGCCAGCCTCTCGAACGACAGCGAAGGCTTCTGGTAGAAGGTCGTCAAGGGATTCCCCTTGTTCAACCCGCTGTTTAAACTCTGCCGTTTTGCCGCGTAACGCTTGGTCAGAGAGTTCTTGGATTTCTTCTTCGAGCAGGTTGATCTCGGTAATAATGGGTTGATATTTTTTGAGCTTGCGTGTGTTGGGATCGCCCAGCAGATTCTTAAGCATGGCAGGAGGGAGAGATATTTCCTTGAAAGCGCTTTGTTAACGAGATAAAAGTCCAATGTAACAAAGCTAGGTCTGGGATTTTCAACCAACCTGTAAGTTGACGGCTGCATTGAGTAAGTAGAAGCAAACTATGCACCTAAGCAACCGATGCGCTTACAGACTCAGATTGCCGACCCAAATCATTATTTATCCTATCATTTCAGCCCTGAGTGGGACGGCATGGCATGGCGCGATCGCCGCCCGATGTAGTGGTAATTTCAACCTGCTAGAGGTTCGTGAACATTTTGTACCCATCCTGTCGCAGAGTTAGGGCGAGTTTTCCCATTCTGGAGTGAGGCGGCGGAAGTTGAACTGAGCAGCCGCAGGGTGACAACTGGCACAGCTTGCCATAGTCAGCGATCGCGGCAATTCAACTCTGGGGTGCAGTGCTTTGAAGTAGCGGGAATCGGCGATGCGGTAGGGCGTTTCTTCTTCTTGATCTTGGACTCTAGAATAGGTGCGTAAGTAGTCCCAAACCAAGAGACGGGGTGGGTCAACCAAGGGTTTGATTTGCTGACCATAGTGTTGGCGGTCTTGCAATATTTGCCGCCAAGTTTCTGTTGGCAAAATTGCGGGTGGCAAACCAATGTGACAGGTAGCGCAGTTTTCTAAATAAAGTTCTTGACCGAGTTGGTATTTGGACGGTACTGGGTCTACGGTGCCCACAGGAGTTGCCGCAGGCGTGAGATTTTCTACGCTAGGGGTAAATTGAGCGAGCTGAGCGGCTTGGGGCGTTTCTGTTGCTTGAGCTAAGCCCCATCCCAACGCCACACTCCACAATAGAACTAACACCAGGAGAATCACGGGCGATCGCCTGCGAGGTCGTCGCTTGGAGTTTAGCTCCTTCTGCGGGGTGGGATGAGATTCTCTGGTATCGGTTGATTGAGAAGAGCGGGACATGCGTATGAACTCACTACCAAGAACTTCAGGATGTTAACAGTTGTCGTGACGTGATCTTTGACTTACAGGTGCCTAGATTGCCTACGCCCAGACCTAAATCAGTCCAATGTGGCGGGCTAGGGAGGGAAATTATCTCTGCTATTGGTTTGACCACTAACCTACCAAAAGGGTCGTGGTGATTTCTACCGAGAGCGATAGATAGCCTCAGCAGAGCGATCGCTAAAATTAAATGTAAAACTTAATAAATATAGCCATTAAATTAGGATCATCAGATTTAGGAGATTGAGGTAAGCGTGGCTAACTTGTCAGCATTTCTCCACGGAGTCAGGAATCGCCGCGTGCCAGATTGACGAGATAGGCATTATCTTTGTTGATTAAGAATGCTTAACTCAGTCAGTTGCCTCCCCTTTTTACCAGTTGTACCTAGTTACGGAGGCCACTGCCGTTCTTGCAGGAGCTATTGAACCACTACTTATTTCCCTAAGGGAGAGGAAATCTAGTTGTGATGGATTGTCGCCATATTCAGTTTTCCCATCAGCGGTCTCACATCGACCTACATCAACTCCAAGCATTGTTTCAGGCAGCGGCTTTCTGGGCAAAAGACCGACGGGTTGAAGAGCTAGAGATCGCGATCGCCAACAGTGACCCAGTCATCAGTGTGTGGGATCAAGACCAAATGATTGGCTTTGCCCGTGCTACCTCTGATGGAATTTACCGCGCTACCATCTGGGACGTTGTGATTCATCCCGACTACCAGAGAGCAGGCTTGGGCCGCAAGTTAGTTGAAACTGTCTTAAGCCATCCCCGCATGAATCGGGTGGAGCGGGTGTACTTAATGACGACCCATCAACAACAGTTCTACGAGCGAATTGGCTTTCAGCTTAATGCCAGCACTACGATGGTGCTCTGCAATCAACCGATGGTACAACCTCCTGCTCCGATGATGGTAGAAATGCCTCAAACCTCCCAAGCTCCGGGCTGACACGACATTAGGCTAAGTCTGCCTCTGGCATCACCAGGGGCATAATGCATTGAATGCGAGTAGACTCGGTAGCATCCACAAAATCCGAGTTAACAGCTTCTCGTTCGCTAGGCAGAGCCATGATCTCTAAGCGACCTTGCATGCACTCACTGACGCTTTGATGCATCAATAAAGCGAGTCCGGGTGATAAAGCCGCTGGAATATTGGATGTTGTAGGTACCTGAGTGAATAAAAGCTGGGTAGGTTCGCTCCAGAGGCTCACGGGGTAGGGAGCTTCAACCCAGATGGCAACCTGCTCTGTTTCAGGTTTGACTGTAGCTGATAGCCGCATAGTACCCTCAGGCGTTAAACGAATGGAGGTGTCAACCAAGCTTACTAAGGTTTGTTGCAGCCATTTAGGGTCAGCTTGGACATAAATATCCTCAGAAATTGGCAAGAGCTGCAAGCGAATATTGCGATCGCGTGCTTGCAAGTGAGTCAGGTTGTAAACTTCTTGCAAGACTTGGGCCAGTTGCAAGGGTTGAGGTTGAATTTGCCGAGAGCCATGCTCTAACCTCGCTACATCCAAAATCAAATCCAGTAGCTGCATTAGGTTTAGGGCCGACTGATGCGCTTGACCCAGAAAGTCTCTTTCTTCCGCTGGGTCATCGCAGAGGTCAGACAGAATCAATTGGTGCATCCCAATCAGGCCGTTGAGGGGCGATCGCAGCTCATGGGAGACTCTAGCCAGAAACCCAGACTTGAACTGGTGCATCTCTATTGCCATTTGATAAGCCAGTCGCGTTTGCTCTAACTCTTGTTGCAATGCTGCGATTGTTTGGTCTTGGTTTACCATTGACGTGCCCTTGCTGCCCAACTCAAATTTCTAGCTTAACCGCTCCAGCGCGGAGCACTTGCCAAGTGGAGTCGGTCCACTTGATGACCGTGGAAGGGATGCCAGAGGCTGATTCGCGCCCCTGGGTTACAGTGGCATCCCAGGCTAGAGTCAGATGCGCTAATTCATGCGGTAAGAGCGTCAAAACTTCTGGAAACTGAGCGGCGATCGCGTCCATTGTTTCTAAAGGGGGCTGACCCGATAAGTTGGCGCTGGTAGTCGCCAAAGGACCTGTTTGGGCCAAGATTGCTTGAGCGACTGGATGGCAGGGCACCCGTAGTCCAATGCTGGTGGGGTCATGGGGATGGATGGCAGCGGGAACGCGATCGCTAGCTGGTAAAACGAGCGTCAAAGCCCCTGGCCAATATCGAGCCGCTACCTGTTGCCAAATTTGTTGCGCCTCTGTGTCACCCTGCACGAACGGCCATAAATCATTCGCCTCTGCCGCCATCAAAATCAATGGCTTTTCTTGGCTTCGTTGTTTGGCGGCAAAGATTAAATCGGCGCGATCAGGGCGGACGGCTAAAGCTGGCACCGTGTCGGTTGGAAAGCTAATCACGCGATCGCCCGCTTTTGCCTGGGCCACTAAAGCAGTTAAAGAAACTTGAGGCATGTCGTGGAGTGCTGAGCTAAGAAGAACCCTGAACTAAATTAGCGCCATTAGCGTCGATAAGCTAGGACAAAGCGATCGATGCCTGCCAAATCAGCATGAACGCGAACGCGATCGTAATCGCCCTGCCGTTCTAATAATTCCACGACTTGCTCTGCCTGACCTGCCATCATTTCAATCAACCAGATGCCACCTGACCTGAGATATGTGGGAGCCGTTGCTACTAAATGGCGAATGCTATCTAAACCATCTTCTCCTCCATCTAAAGCCAAATGGGGCTCATGCCAAGCAACTTCTGGTTGCAAGTCAGACACCATTGCAGTAGGGATATAGGGAGGGTTAGAGACCATCCCCCACAATTGGCCTTCTAGGCCAGTTAAAGGCTGAAACCAAGCACCTTGGCGAAACTGGACGCGATCGCCCAAGCCTAAATCAGTAATATTTTGCTGTGCTACGGCAAGGGCGGCAGGGCTGCAATCCACGGCATAGACCGTTGCCTTTGGAAATGCGGTTGCTATACCAATGGCGATCGCCCCACTGCCTGTGCCTAGATCAACCCAAATCTCCGGTTCTCTAGTGCTAACGCCAGAATTGAAAGCAGTTGAAAGGCCAGTGGCTTTGACCGCAGCAACAGCCAAATCAATAATTAATTCTGTTTCTGGCCGTGGAATCAAGACAGCTGGAGACACCGTTAAATTAAACTGTCGCCAAGGTGCAGTTCCAACTAAATATTGAACCGGAACGCGAGCTTGAATCCGCTTCTGCCACAGCTCTGTCAGTTCTGGTAAGGATATCTGCAACTGCACTTGCGGCCAATGCTTGAAAGACTCTAGGCGTAGAGTTAAACGGTCTAAGCCAGCTAACTCCTGCAATAGCCAGTCTACTTCAGCAGACGAAATTGCCGCAGCTAATGCTGCGGCACAAGCTTCATCCCGCCATTGCCAAAGCTCCTGTCCTGAGACTGTCCATGTCTTAGGGGAGTGCATGTTTGTCACTGAACAGTCATGAGGGAAGGCAGGAAGTTATTTCGCTGCGGGTCTAGCTTGACCTTGGGCAGGCTGAAGCGATCGCAGAAATTCAATTGACTCTTGTGGTGCAACAATGGCGATTTCTTCCAGTTCTTTGTTGTTGCTATCTGTCAAGGTTTGGATCACACCTTCGAGGTTGACCACCTGGATATCTACACTGGATGCCAAGTCGGGTTGCTGCTGATTGAGGCGCTGCACCATATTTTGCAACTCCTCTTTCTTGAGGAAAAGAGGAATAATCTGCTGATTCCCCCGCTTCACGGTCAAATAGCCTTTGTTTTTTCCGCCTCTAGCAATAAAGACAGGCACACCATTAAAGCGCTCTACCTTTTGACCGCTCTGCTTTAAGAGCGCAACTGCTGATGCGACTTGCTGCTGAGTTGGCACAAAAGCAAAGGTCAGGCCATCAGGTTTGTTTTTGTTAGCCAGACTCAATTCATAAACTTCTGCCAACGAAACAGGCATTACCTTGACATTCTTAGCTAGATCAGGATTCTTGGTTTTCAAGTTGTTTAAAAACGCTTGAGCATCCTGCTGGCTAACAAAAACTCCTGCCACTGGAGTATTCTTTTGACCATTCGCGGCCTTAGGTGCAGAAGCAACCAATGGCGCTCCTTGGGCATCTGCAATCGTGAACATCGGCACCGTACGCAGTTTTTGCAATACTTGCTCTTTAGGCAAGGCTAGAGCAGCCATATTGCCTGCGATAGAGGGGCCTAGTAATGCACCTCCAACTAAACCCAGAACTGCACTCCAACGGACAAAAGACTTCATTGTTTCTCCTAGAAAGATTGCAAAGGAGTTAATATTGACGCTTTTAACTAGCGTTTGCGAGTGAGAAATCGAGGTGCGGCTGATAGTTTGCCGAATTGCGAATTGTCATGAATTAGTTTGCTAGCTGTTTGCTAATTATGCAATTGCAAGTTCACCAAACATTGGGTATCTTTCATCACTAGTGCCGCCCGAATTTCAAGATAGAGATGTGGCAAAATTATTGTTCTTACCCAGCTTCACACACTAGCTCTACACTAATTCACTCCATCGAAAGACCTTGCTGAACAGGACGTATTCGCAAATGATCTACGTTGCTCTGATGTCAGTTACAGGTGACTTGGTCCCAACGAAAATGGTTCCAGGGCCAGAAAAGAAGCGGGATAATCTGTTTAGCTAGGGACTTTTCTTGGCAGGCACCAGTTGGCTTGTAGGATACTAACACAACTGAGTCAGTACTTGGGCTTGGCTAAACGTCGTGCTCCTTGAGGGCAATGTGATATCTGCTCAGTTCGTGCCAATGAGACACATATTTTTTAGCACTACTGTGTAGTTGAGAGTAGTTGAGATTATAGCTGTGTTTAGCATTTGAGATTTTCACTGACACTAACACTGCCATAACATGCGGACCTGATATGAGTTTTAATCGATCGAGCGTTGAGCGCTCCCATCCTAAGGAGTCTAAATTTCATACTCTTTCTGGCGGTTTACTTTATTGGCTACCCAAAATCGTTGTTCGCAGTCCAGTTGCGATCGCACTGTTGGCTTTATCGAGCTGTCAAACTCCCACTCAATCCAGTAACGGCTTGAAGCTAGGTACGTTGTTACCCATTACAGGGGACTTGGCTCAGTATGGTCCACCCATGCAAGACAGTGCTCGTTTACTTGTCAAAACAGTTAACAACTGTGGGGGAGTCTTGGGCCAGCCAGTAGAACTGATCTCAGAAGACGACCAAACGGAACCTGCTGCTGGTGCTTCAGCCATGACTAAATTGGCCGAGGTCGATCGAGTCGCTGGGGTGGTAGGCGCAGCATCAAGTGCCGTTTCCAGCGCAGCAGTGGATATTGCAGTTCGTAATCAAGTGACGCAAATCTCGCCTGCGAGTACCAGTCCTGTGTTCACGGAAAGAGCCCAGAAAGGTGACTTCCAGGGATTTTGGTTTCGCACGGCCCCACCTGACACCTTCCAGGGGCAAGCCCTGGCGAAATTGGCAAAAGATCAAGGCTTTAAAACAGTCGCAATTTTGGCCATTAATAATGACTACGGCAATGGCTTGGTAGCATCCTTCATTCCAGCTTTTGAGGCGTTGGGCGGCAAAGTTGTGTCAGGCCAACCCACCCGCTATCCCCCAGATGCCGCTACATTCGAGTCGGAGGTGAGCGTTGCCTTTAGTAGCAATCCAGATGCAGTCTTGTTAATTGCTTATCCAGAGACAGGCAGCCTCATTCTGAAATCTGCTTATCAACAAGGGCTGTTGGATCAGAAAACGAAAGTGTTGGCGACCGATGGCCTGAAAGATCCTGCGATCGCCAACCTAGTCGGCAAAAATCAGGCAGGAGAATTTATTGCCAGTGGATTGATCGGTACAGCAGCCAGTGCCGGAGGACCCGCGATCGCCGCCTTTCGGCAACTTTACAACGCTGAGTACAAGCGTCAGCCTAGTGTGTACGATCCCAATACCTGGGATGCCACAGCTTTAATGGTTTTGGCGGCTGAATCTGCTCAAGCAGCAACGGGGCCTGCTCTCAAAGACAAGATTCGCGAAATCGCCAGCGCACCGGGGCAAGAAGTGACCGATATTTGCCAAGCCTTAGAACTCGTACGCCAAGGAAAAGATGTGAACTACCAAGGCGCTAGTGGCACCCTAGAACTCGACGCCCAAGGAGATGTTGTGGGCAGTTACGATATCTGGACCATTCAAGAAGACGGCGAGTTGGCTGTTAAAGGTCAGATCAGTGTGGGTGGCTCATAAAATGGCAAAAGCTCAGAACTTTTAGGCTCTGAGCTTTTGCAAAATCTTGTCTAAATCGGGATGACAGGATTCGAACCTGCGACATCCTGCTCCCAAAGCAGGCGCGCTACCAAGCTGCGCTACATCCCGTTAACGTCACTTAGCTAGTATACCCTACTCTCAAGCATCCGTGAGCAAAAAAATTAGCTTTACGGCAACGAACCTGTAAGCCAGGTAAGAGCAGCTAGAGAGATGGGGAATACTGAGAGGGAAGGTGCAAGTTGAATTTGCGCTTAGTCGGGATACCAAAACATGCCCTTAATTCCTTCTGGATCCGCCATGAAACCCAAGTTACGATAGAAGGTAACGACTTGAGGATCAGCGAATAGAGTAATGTTGCTGATATCTTCACTTCGCAATTTCTTGATCACGTGTTTCATGAGAGCCTTCCCGAATCCTTTGCCCTGGAAGTCTGGATGAACCACAACGTCCCAAAGCGTGGCGTTAAAGGCATGATCAGAGGTAGCTCGTGCAAAGCCAATCAAGCGTCGCTGTACGCCTCGCTGCTCCCACATAGTAACGACGAGAAAGCTGTGCTGAATTGCTTTTTTGACTTTGCGTAGAGGTCGCCGCGACCAACCCACCGCATCGCACAGTTCCTCTAATTCGTAGAGGTCGATGTCTCGATCGGTACTGAAGAAAATGCGAGAACTACTGCGGCTTCGGGCCGCTGAGCCACTTAAGCTAGGATCGCGTGGTGCCTCAGTGGGTAAGCTGTTTTCATCCTCAGCAATATATCCCTCAACAGCAGTGGGCTTAGAGCTGGGGGTAGTGTCAGAACCACTAAATAAACTTTTCCAGAAACCCATGTAGGCGTGGTTAAGGTAAGTAGGAGTTAGAAGACAGTACTAGCTAGTATATCTTCCGAACTTGATTCTCATCGTTGCACTTATTCATCAGATTGATCGAGTTGTCGGGGAAAATCATCTGAGGAAATAAAAGTTGAACGATGAAAATTTGTGAGAAATTGACCTAAGGTTGAGTTTTGCACCTTGGCGATCGCTCTCTCGTCCAGGCTTCTGTTGTAGCAAGTGAGTTGTACTCTCCGTTATGGCCTCGGGTTTGAAATCGTCCACACTAGAACTGCTGAAGCGCTTCAACCGAGCGTTTCCCCAGTTTTATGAGCAATTTGTTAGCAGCGAAATTCAGTTACAAAACCTGAGGTTGGCTTACCAGCTTTATAAAACCAAGCAAGCGGTGATTGAGCTGAAGCCGGAAGGTAGTAAGAGTGCGCTACATTTTGCCTACCGTAATCAGTCTTTTTTACTCAGCGATATTTTTGGAGTTTTGGCAGCTTACGGGCTAACCATTCATAGCCTCAGCTTGTATGGGCAGATTTATCCACCCATGCTGGTTTTCATCAAGCTGGTTGTATCACGAGGCGGCAAGACCTTAACCGAGAAAACTGCGGAGAACGTCTGTCGGGCGGTGCGAGAGGCATTAGCAGGGCGGTTTGAAGTCGAAGAAATGCTGGCGGTAGAGTTTAATCTAGACGCTGGACTAGAGCAAGTAGAAACGGAGTTCTATGTAGACCCAGTGTTCCACCTGCCAGCCTTACTAATTGAGGCCGACAACCAACCGGGTCTGTTTTACAAAGTCATGTACGCCATTTGGCAAGAGGATTTGCTGGTGGTCAACGCCAATCTTTTGGTGTGGCGGGGCCGAACCCGTTTGATTTTGTACTTGCTAGGTCCCAACGAAAACTTAATTCCAGAGTATCTTGGCCAGAAAATTGCTGAAGGAGTCCGACAACGGTTGCTAGGACGACGACACTAAGCTCAGCGAGTGGGATGGCTCGATGCCCAAGGCCTGTTGCTGTAATGTCGGCTGAAGCCCCTAGGGTGTTTCAGTTGAACTTCGGGCTAGGATAAAAGTATGACCAGCATTAACGTCCTAGGAGTTCCGCACGCCTACGATTTGACGGCGGCTACTGCATCTCCCTCTGTCCTTGTTTTTATTCACGGTTGGCTCCTGAGCCGTCAATATTGGCAACCATTAATTGAGCGGTTGTCACCGGATTATCAATGCTTGTCCTATGATTTGCGTGGATTCGGCGAGTCCCAATGCTCGATCTCCGATCACCAGCGCAGTTTGTCTCCTGTGACTGCGGAGTTGATAGAGGAAGCGATCGCCTCACCTAAAGCTTCAAGATATACACCCGCTGCCTACGCTCAAGATCTAGCCGTTTTATTAAAACAGCTGAATATCTCTAACGCTTGGTTGGTAGGTCATTCCCTGGGTGGCAGTATTGCTCTCTGGGCAGGCCATCAGTTACCCGATGCTGTGAAGGGCGTGATTTGCTTGAATGCAGGGGGTGGCATTTACCTCAAAGAGGAGTTTGAGCGGTTTCGCTCGGCAGGAGCCAAAATTTTAAGATTTCGGCCTCGCTGGTTTTCGCAACTGCCGTTGATTGATTTACTATTTAGCCGTGCCACTGTCGCTCGTCCGATTGAGCGTGTTTGGGGACGGCAGCGGGTGATCGATTTTGTCATGGCTAATCCACAAGCGGCCTTGGGAGCGTTGCTGGATTCCACTACCGAAGAAGAGGTGCATCATCTTCCTCATGTGGTGTCCCGTTTGCCACAGCCTGTTTATTTTATGGCGGGGGCGCAAGATCCCATCATGGAGCCCAAGTACGTACGGCACTTAGCCAGTTTTCACCCAACTTTTCGAGCCTGTGGCGATAACGTGATTGAGATTCCCAATTGTGGGCATATGGCGATGGTAGAGCAACCGGATACCGTGGTGGCTCAACTGCGCGCAATTGTGGCTCGACACGAAGTTCAGGAGCAAGTAGCTCCCCGCAGAGCGACTGGGTGATTGGCAAACTTACTCGGTAGTTGCGGTAGTTACTGATAAAGCTGCATGACGTTGGCGATCGCCAGCCGTGACTGCGCTCCTAGGGTTAGGGATGAAGTATGACCGTGATTCAGGTGATCAGCGGCAGCACACCCGATCATGGCCGCATTATCGGTGCAAAATTTGAGGGGTGGAAAAAGCACTCGGAGATTGTGCATTTCGGCAGCGGCTTGTAAGTGACGGCGTAGACTGCTGTTGGCGGCAACGCCTCCCCCAATCGTGATCGTGGTGAGGCCATAATCGCGGGCACAGGCGATCGCCCGTCGAGTTAGCGATCGCGCCACAGTTTCTTGAAAGCTGGCAGCGAGGTCGGCAACGGGTAGTTGGTTGCTTTCTTGTTGAAGCTTTTGGGTTAAGCGCAGCACCGCAGTTTTAAGACCACTAAAGCTGGAGTCGTAAGGATGATGACCACCTTCGGGCCGTGAGACATTGCCTTCGGGCAAGGGAAAAGCCTGAGGATTCCCTTGAGTCGCAAGACGATCGATCGCTGGACCACCGGGATAGCCCAAATTTAGCAGGCGAGCTACTTTGTCGAAGGCTTCTCCGGCGGCATCATCGCGAGTTTGACCTAAGGTTTCGTAGTGACCACAAGCTTTGACGTAAATCAGGCTGGTATGCCCACCCGAAACCAGCAAACAGAGAAAAGGTGGCTCTAGCGCTGGGTCGGTGAGGTACGAAGCGTAAATATGGCCTTCTAGGTGATGAATGCCAACAAAGGGCTTTTGATGAACTAGGGCCAAGGTTTTAGCGGCTGTGAGGCCAACGAGCAAGGCACCCACCAGCCCAGGGGCACAAGTGGCAGCAATCCCATCAATGGCAGACCAATCTAGTGACGCTTCCTGAAACGCTTCAGCGATCGCTAAATTAATCATCTCTACATGTTGGCGAGACGCAACTTCCGGTACGACCCCGCCATATTGTTGATGAATATCAATCTGAGAAGAAACAATACTACTTAAAACTTGATGATTTTTAACAATCGCGACCGCTGTTTCATCACAACTTGTTTCAAGTGCTAAAACCGTTGCCATTCGCTGGTAATTTTTTGAATGAATGAGCTATTTCTAGTAACTTAAAACTTTACTGGGTCTACTCGGAAGAGTATGATTGCTTCCAAGTTCAGCAAACTTTCCTGTACAAATAGCGTAATCTTTTTGTACAACAAACTTTGAGTTTTGTAACAAAAGGAAATGATTCCATGCAACGACTGTTTGCTTTAGTTCTCATTGTTTGCCTCTGGCTAGGTATGGCCCCCCCTGCCTCAGCAGATGTAGCTGGGTTAGTTCCCTGCGGTGAGACTCCTGCTTTTCAGCAACGTCTAAATAACACTGTGAGAGGCCAAGAGGCCCGCTTGCAAAAATATGATCCCAACAGCGACTCTGCTGCACTTATCAAAGGCAGAATTGAGCGGGCTCGGGAACGGTTTGCACGCTATGAAGGGATGCTTTGCGGCCCTGAAGGTTTGCCCCGTTTGATCACCGATGGTCGTCCTAGCCACTGGGGTGATTTCCAATATCCTGGGTTGCTTTTCTTGTATCTGGCTGGCTGGTTAGGTTGGTCTGGCCGTAGCTATATCAGAACTGTCAAAAAGAGCGACTATCCAGAGTACAGCGAAATTCAAATCAACGTACCTCTGGCAATTCAATGCTTTATCGGCGGTTTGCTGTGGCCTTTGGCAGCAGTAAAAGAATTGCTCAGCGGAGAGCTGGTCGAAAAAGAGGAAAACATTCCTGTTTCTCCTCGCTAACGAAGTTCTCTGAACTCTGTTGCCAGAGTTTAGTTGATTTCCTTCTCGCTTCCATTTTCGTTATTTCTCCTTTAGCTTGTCCTTAGGAGTTTGGTATGAATGATTTCGTCAAGTATCTGTCTAATGCTCCTGTATTAGCAGTGTTGTTTGTGAGTGGTGCGCTGACAGCGTTTATTCTGATCAATAAAACGTTTCCCGACGGCCTCTTTCTGTCTCCTTAGACTGCACTAAGAACTTCTTTTTCCTAGAATTCTTGCTTTGCTAAGTTAGCAAGCCTTGGTTCTAGAAAGATCAAGGTTTTTAACTTGAGAAACTCGCGATCGCCCTCTTGAAGTCGCGAGTTTCCTAGCCGAACCATTACTGACCAAAGTGTAAAATTAATTTTTTTTAAGTGCACTTTGGTTCGGGAAGTGAGAATAGACTTCTCACTTAAAATAGGGCTACAACGTTATTAACTAAAAGAGCAATATGGTACCCGTAGAAACGATAGATAGATCAAAAGATCGCTTAGGCGATCCGAGAAACCGGGAAGTCGTGCGTCCTGCAGGCGGCGACCCTCAAACTGGTAATTTGGAAACCCCAATTAACGCCTCAGGTTTCACAGAAGCTTACATTAATAACCTGCCTGCTTATCGGCGGGGTCTTTCTCCACTGCGACGCGGTTTGGAGATTGGCATGGCTCATGGTTACTGGCTCATTGGCCCCTTTGCCAAGCTAGGTCCCTTGAGAGATACAGATGTGGCAAACCTCGCTGGTTTGTTGTCAACTGTTGGCCTAGTCGTCATTTTGACACTCGGCTTGTCGCTGTATGCAAACAGTTGCCCTCCTGATCCAACCCAAACCATCACCACCCCCAACCCACCCGCAGCTTTGACTGCCCAAGAGGGTTGGAACGAATTTGCCAGCGGATTCTTGATTGGTGGAATTGGTGGAGCAGCTTTTGCTTACGCCCTACTCGCTAACATCCAACTCCTGCAAAATCCCTTCTAGTCATTCTTGACAAGAATCTAGAGTTATTTCTAAGGCAGTCAATCGTTCACTTTTAGTCTTCAAAGTTGCCAGCTTGATATATTCACTTCACTGGTAGCTTTAGTCGGAATGGAAGTGTGATTGACTGCCTTAATTTATGGTTTAACTGCCAACTAGACGCTGTAGCAATGAACAGGCGCAAGCAAAGCAGCCTCAATCTCAGTTAAAGCTTTCTCAAAATCATCATTGATGATTTGAATGTCGAACTCGCTGGCAGCATCCATTTCGGCTTGTGCCCGCTGCAAGCGTCGAGCGATCGCTTCTTCTGAGTCTTGAGCCCGATTGCGAATGCGAAACTCTAGTTCATTCAAAGAAGGTGGCAGGATAAAGATGCGAAAGGCAGTCGGAAAGGTTTGCCTAACTTGTCTAGCTCCTTCCAGCTCGATTTCTAAGATCACACACTTGCCTTGCTGAACCTGTTGCTCTACCGCTAGGCGGGGCGTGCCATAACAATTTCCCGCAAATTCTGCCCATTCTAAGAGCTCACCACCAGCGACCATGCGCTCAAATTCGGTACGACTCACAAAGTAGTAATGCTGCCCATCAACTTCGCCAGGGCGGGGAGCACGAGTAGTGACTGAAATAGAAACATAGAGGTCTGGATGGCGTTGTAGAAGCGATCGCAGTAAGGTGCCTTTTCCGACTCCACTCGGCCCAGTCAATACAACCAATTTGCCTACTTGCATGCTCTCACTACCCGTTCGAGTTACGTTGCTTAAACCTCTTAGGGTAGCACTATCTGTAGGCGATCGATTCAACGGTAGGAGCCGCAGGGATTAGGATTGTAGTAGGAGCTTGACACGGTCGTTATTCATCGTTGCCCGCTCCGTCTTTACTGACAATGAAGCGGTTGGCGACGGTCTCAGGCTGAATAGCAGAAAGAATAATATGGCCCGAATCGGTGATGATAACTGCTCTGGTGCGCCGCCCATAGGTTGCATCAATCAGTTGCCCCCTATCTCTGGCATCCGTAATGATTCGTTTGATGGGGGCGGACTCTGGGCTGACAATGGCAACCACTCGGTTGGCAGACACAATATTGCCAAAACCGATATTGATCAGCTTAATATCCATAATGAACTGCGGCTTGGCTGCGTAAGGAGTTCATAAATACTTAATTTCAATGGTATCTACAAAAATTTGGACTAACAAGGCTAAAATTCGCAGCATAACAGAGTTTTTTGGCTTGCTAGGGAGCTTTCTACCTTTGGGTATAGATCTGACTCACTAATCCCTCAGCTCGGTGATCGATCCGGTGCAATTAGCGTTAGACTGAGCAGCGATCCTGTGACTTGTACGATTTTTCACTTTGCAACCTGTTGACTTTACTACGCTAACTGCTGCCTGCTGTGAACTTCGAGCTGATTGGCTGCCATCCCGACTGGAGCAGGTCTATCAGCGCGATCGCTTTACTCTGGCCATTGCCTTGCGAACTCTAAAGCACCGGAGTTGGCTGACTATTTCCTGGCACCCGCAAGCAGCCCGTCTTTGCATGGGCGACCCACCCCCTCGCACCCCTGACACATTTACCTTTAGCCAGCAACTCCAACATCAACTGGGCGGCTTGGCCCTGGTTGCGATTGAGGCGATCGCCCCTTGGGAACGTGCTTTGGATTTACAGTTTGCGCGACGGCCTGGAGATCCCCCGTTGTGGCACCTGTATGTCGAAATTATGGGCAAGTACAGCAATGCCATCCTGGCGAACCAGGAGAACTTGATTGTGACAGCGGCTCATCAAGTCAGTGCCCAGCAGTCCAGCGTTCGCCCCATTCTCACAGGACAACCCTATGAATTACCGCCTGCACTTACTGATCCAGCCCCTAGCTTAAGTGAGCCGTATGAACGTTGGCGAGAACGGATTAGCCTGGTGCCTGGGGCTTTGCGGCGCACCTTAATCAAGAATTATCGTGGCTTAAGCTCAGCCTTAGTGTTGTCAATGTTGCAGGCGATAGAACTTGACCCAGAGCGATCGACAGAAGACCTAGACGAGTCAGAGTGGCAGCGGTTGTTTGCAGCTTGGCAAACTTGGTTGCGATCGCTAGAAAGTTGTGAACTGCATCCAGGCTGGACTCAGCAGGGGTATACCGTTTTGGGTTGGGGTCAGACGCAAGCGGTCGAGTCTGTACAAACCTTGCTCAACCAGTACTACACCGCCCAACTCAATCGCCAGGAGTTTGCGCAGCTTCATCATCAGTTGACCCAAAAAGTAAATAATGTCTTGGCCAAAGTGCGGCTCAAAGCTGACTTGTTTCGGCAGCGCTTGGCGCAATCGGACCAAGCCGACCAATACCGAGAGCAAGCAGACTTATTGATGGCCCATTTGCAAGAATGGCAACCCGGAATGAAAGCTATGACGTTGGCAGATTTTCATACTGAGCAACCTGTGGCGATCGCCCTCGATCCGGAGAAAAACGCCGTACAGAATGCTCAGTCTCTCTACAAAAAACACCAGAAACTTAAGCGAGCCCGTTTGGCCGTGGAGCCGTTGCTAGCTGAGGTACAAGTAGAGGTGGACTATCTGGAGCAAGTAGAAGCGGCCCTATTGCAGATGGCTAGCTATCAAGTCCCCGCTGACCTGATCGCTTTAGAAGAAATTCGCGATGAATTGATTCAGCAGCAATATTTGGAGTCACTGGAGTATCGCAGTCGCCCGGAGAGTAAGACTAGTACAGAATTCTATCGCTTTCAAACGCCGAGCGGATTTGAGTTACTCATTGGTCGCAATAATCGCCAAAATGATCAGTTAACCTTCCGACTCGCTGGCGATTATGACCTATGGTTCCACACTCAAGAAATTCCTGGCAGTCATGTCCTCTTGCGGCTAGAACCAGGAAAGGTTCCTGAAGAAGCAGACCTACAATTTACGGCTGACTTAGCCGCCTATTACAGTCGTGCCCGTCAGAGCGAGCAAGTTCCTGTGGTTTACACAGAGCCAAAATATGTCTACAAGCCCAAGGGGGCAAAACCAGGGATGGCAATTTATAAGCAAGAGCAAGTGATTTGGGGCCAACCTCAGCGAGCCCGCCTTTATTTAACCGTGCCAGAGAATTAAAGTTGAAATGAATGGTAGGATGTCATCTGGCTCCAGCTAAAGAGTGATGCAGCTTCTCAAAAATTGCTGTAAACATTCATGACAAAAAGTTTGTGTATCTTGTTACAATACTTCTGGAGTCGGGAACAATAACCCTATACCTGCTGCAAGTGTGGGAACGCGCAGCTTAGGTTCCTCCAAATTGAGAAGACAACGTCATTAAAAATTAAAAGTAGCCAGCTATGGGAGCTGGCTTTTTTTGTGCCGCTTTACCCGAATTCACTGCCGTATGGCCTGATAGTTTCTGTAAGACTTAAGTTGCAGCAGGAGTGTATGAAACGTTATCAAAATCTGCATCAAATTCAGCAGTTAGATCCCATGCAGGATCATCAGGAGATCTGCAGCTTGATGGCAGGCTACGAATTTCCTTGGGATATTAATCGGGCTCTAGAAATTGCGCTGTTTCGGACATTTTGTGTGCCGAGTATTTCAGTGCTACTCGACAAAACCGGAGAGTTTCATCAGCGCCCGCAAAAACGTTACGACGATACAGCCTTGATTGTGGCTGAGATTTCGAAATGGGGATATGACAGCGATCGCGGTCAAGAAGCGATTCGACGGATGAATCACATGCATGGGCGTTTTCAGATCAGCAACGCCGATTTCTTGTATGTGCTTTCTACATTTATCTATGAGCCTGTACGTTGGATCGATCGCTTTGGCTGGCGACCTATGTCTCACAACGAACGCTTGGCTTCTTTCTATTTCTGGCAGGCAGTGGGTCAGCGAATGCAGATTCAAGATATTCCTGACACCTACGAAGGATTTGAGCGCTACAACGTTGAGTACGAACGGCAGCACTTCTGCTACGCCCGAACCAATCGTCTCGTCGGTGACTCTACCCAAAACTTGATGCTGAGTTGGTTTCCGAGCTGGTTGCGCCCTTTAGTTAGACCGAGCGTCCACAGTTTCTTAGATGACCGAATGCTAGAAGCTTATGGATTCACCGCTCCACCCGTTTTCCTGCGACAAGCGATCGCCTACAGCTTGAGATTGCGAGGCCGAGTTCTCCGCTGGTTGCCAGCTCGGAAACAGCCCAAGTTTTACACTGACGCTCACCATCGCAGCTATCCCAAAGGTTACCAGCTCACGCAGCTTGGCCCACCGCAGATGCTAGAGTCACTCAATCACGATACGAAGCCTGAGTAGGCTTGTTGCATAAGTCCTGTGAGCCAAGTTGAGCGATCGCCCTTAGCTTCCCGCAGGTTGAAAGACAGGAGCAGCTTGAGTGATAGGCGGAATTCCAGCTAAATCTAGAATTTGGGGGATCAAGTCTTCTCGACGCACAGCCATCATATGTACGCCTTGGCAAAGTTCTCTTGCTAACTTGATTTGCTCTGCCGCGATCGCAATGCCTTCTTGCAAGGGGTCAGCAGCTCGCTCCAAACGCTGAATAATGTCATCTGGGATGGAAACACCGGGTACGTTGCGGTTAATAAACTGAGCGTTTTTAGCCGACTTCAGCAAGAAAATTCCTGCTAGAACTGGCTTATTGCTACCTACCGCGATCTGAGTCATGAATTTTTCCAGCCGATCAAAGTCGCAAATTAACTGGCTCTGGAAAAATTGGGCTCCTGCCGCTAATTTACGCTCAAAGCGACGCTGTAAGCCTGACCAGCTATTGAGCTGCGGGTCAACCGCTGCCCCCACTAGCAAATCGGTGGGGCCATCAGGCATCAGTTTGTCGTTGCCGTCAAAGCCTTGATTTAACTTGGAGATCAGTTGCAGCAGCCGTACCGACTCCAAATCAAACACGGCCCGGGCATCGGGGTGATCGCCAGCTTTTACGGGGTCTCCGGTTAAAGCCAAAATATTACGAACGCCTAAAGCATGGGCTCCCATCAAATCGGCTTGTAAGCCAATGCGGTTGCGATCGCGGCAAGCGACCTGACAAATCGGCTCAATGCCATGCTGAAGCAGAATGATGGATGCTGCCAGGGAACTCATGCGGAGCACGGCCCGACTGCCATCGGTAATGTTGACGGCATGCACTCGATGCTTGAGCAGCAGGGCCATTTGCAGCATGTGAGCCGCATCACCACCTTTAGGCGGAGCGACCTCAGCCGTAACTAAAAACTCACCAGACTGAACCGCATTGCGGAAGCAAGAGGGAGATGGCAATAGGGATGAATTCAGCATCGCGAGATTGTTTTGACCGTTATCCATCACTTGATTAACCTCACCATCGTCACTTCATCTGGCATTCTGTACTCCTACGCGGCAATGGGCGAGTGAGCCTCCCTGCTACAACGGCAAGGCATAGCCCAAGGCTGATTTTGCCTCGTTCAAGGTTTGGTTGGCGATCGCGGCAGCAGCTTCCTGACCTTGGCGCAGCACTGACTCTAAATAACCTTTATCCGCCATGATTTCGTTGTATTTGTCTTGGATGGGTTTCAGGGCGCTAATCGTAGTTTCAGTTAACAACGGCTTAAACTGGCCCCAACCCATATCCTGACACTCTGCCGCCACCTCAGCTTTAGTTTTGCCTGACAACAGCATATAGAGCGTTAGCAAGTTGTTGCACTCAGGCCGTTCTGGGTTGTCAAACTCCAACCCTCTGACGGGATCAGTTTTGCAGCGCTTAATCTTGTTTTGGATCTGCTCAGGAGGATCTAAAACGTTGATCCGACTTAAATCCGAAGGATCAGATTTAGACATTTTGCGAGTGCCATCCGTCAAGCTCATGACTCTCGCTCCCGCCGCCCGAATCAACGGTTCTGGCAGCTTAAAGGTTGGAGAGTTGTCTTTGCAAAACTGGTGATTAAAGCGTACCGCAATGTCACGAGTCAGCTCTAAGTGCTGCTTCTGGTCTTCTCCCACCGGAACCTTATCCGCTTGATAGAGCAAAATATCTGCGGCCATTAGCACGGGATAGTCGAGCAAGCCCACATTGACGTTCTCACCCTGTCTTACCGCTTTTTCTTTGAACTGAATCATGTCTTCCAACCAGTTCAAAGGGGTGATGCAATTCAGCAACCAGGTTAATTCGCTGTGGGCTGGAACGTGGGACTGTACAAAGATATGGGCGTGCTCCAAGTCAATGCCACAAGCTAGATAGATGGCTGCGATCGCGTAGGTGTCAGCGGCCAAAGTGGCTGGATTGTGGGGCGCAGTAATGGCATGAAGATCGACGACACAGAAAAAGTTTTCGTATTGGCTTTGGCCTTCCACCCAATTGCGAATGGCTCCTAAGTAGTTACCTAAGTGGAGATTGCCTGTCGGTTGAATGCCAGAAAGAACCCGCTGCTTAACCATAATTTTCAAAACGATCACATGCCAAAGCTGTCCTAGGACGCAAGGCCCATTGGATGCTGTTGTCACAGTCACCTATGCCAAAAGCGGGACAGTCTAAAACTAGAGTAAAGCTTTATGATGCAAAGATTAACTTTTCTTTATGTAAACTCAAAGACGACTAAAAAGCTGAGTTTCTGAAATTATCAAAGTTATTTATCTCTAAAGTCTCAGTCCTTTCCAATTATGCCGCAGTCTGATCAAAATCCGTTTGGCCCACTCAAGATCTGCTTAGCGCTTTTCGGCGATCGCCCAGTCTATTCATTCTTTTCGGCTCCTCATTATGCTCCTAGGCTGTCTACCCTGGTTTCCGGTTGATCAGTTGCAGTTTGCTGCTATTAATCCCAATCAGTTGATTGATCTCCTGCAATTTCCGTTCATGCAACGGGCGATCGCTGGGGGGATTTTGATGGGGGTGCTGGGCGGGCTGCTGGGTTGCTTTGTCACCTTGCGGCAATTGTCATTTTTTAGTCATGCGGTGGGTCATGCAGCCTTAGTTGGAGTGGCTTTAGGCGTTTTGCTCCAGTTAAACCCAACTTGGATGCTGCTACCTTTCACCCTCCTGTTTGGTTTGGCGGTGCTTTACCTGATTGACCAAACCGACTTGTGGAGTGACAACATCCTCAGCATTGTGCTCTCAGGCGCTTTAGCGATCGGGGTAATCCTGACTAGCTTTATTCAGGGCTACCGAGGCAACCTGATGGGAGTGTTGTTTGGCGACATCCTAGCCATCAACCGCACCGACTTAGTGCTGACACTACTGTTGCTGATTGTCAGTGCTATTTTTTTGCTATCGACGCTCCGACAACAAATCTTGCTGACGCTCAATCAAGCGGTAGCTCAAGTGCAAGGGATTCCAGTTCAACTGCACCGTTATTTGTTTGTGGTGTTGCTGTCTTTGGCAGTTGCTGTCTCCATCAAAGCGATCGGTATTTTGCTCGTGAATGCCTTTTTGGTTATTCCAGCCTCGACTGCTAAGTTGCTAAGCCAGCGTTTTGCCCGTTTCTTGCTCCTATCAGTTGCGATCGGAGCGCTCAGTAGCATCATGGGCATGTTGGTATCTGGAACACTGAATTTTGCTTCTGGCCCTAGTATTGTGTTAGTTCAATTTGTGCTTTTTTTGGTCGTTCTCAGTCTGACTAAGCTAAGAGCGTTACCAACCTGAGCGCTAAGAGCGTGGTCAACCTGAGCCAAGATCTTCCTGACAAAGGCACGCTATATCGTAAAGACTTAGTAGTTGAGAGTTAGCGAGACCGAATTCTTGCCACCTTCAGGCTTGGTGAAACACTATCCACGTTTTATACTCTCTACAGCTTGACCAAAATGAGGTTGAGGCTGGTCAGCAATTCATACTTCTGTCACTCATCATCGCTAGAGTGTGACAAACTCGGTGATAACACCTTTAAGCAGCCCTAATCTCCCTAATCTCTAAACTGACTGTGCAATTAAAGTACGCGCTGGTTCATGAATGGTTAACGCCAAAAGCAACAGGGGGTTCGGAACTAGTTGTGCAGGAGATCTTGCAGCATGTGGATGCCGACCTCTATGCATTGATTGATTTCGAATCCACAAATCCGGACAGCTATTTGTTTAAGCGTCAGATTGGCACGACTTTTTTGCAGTATTTTCCCGGTGCTCGCCAAGGGGTGCAGAAATATTTGCCCCTATTGCCTTTAGCGATCGAGCAACTGGATTTGCGTCCCTATGATGTGATTCTTTCTTCTTCCCACGCCGTTGCGAAAGGAGTCCTAACTGGACCCCATCAGTTGCATATTTGTTATTGCCATACACCCATGCGCTATGCCTGGGATTTAACCTTTGACTACTTGCGCAGCAGTGCCTTGGGGCGTGGAGTCCCAGGCTGGGTAACTCGCTGGCTACTGCACTCTCTGCGGCAATGGGATGTCTTATCTGCGAATCGGGTAGATTATTTCATTGCCAATTCTTGCAACACAGCCCGTCGGATTTGGCGCTACTATCGGCGTCCCGCTACAGTGATTTATCCGCCTGTGCATACGGAGCGATTTCCCTTCCAGGCTCAGAAAAAAGACTTTTACCTCACAGTTTCTCGCTTGGTGAGCTACAAGAAAACCTCGCTGATTGTGCGTGCTTTTAATCAGTCAGGGCGATCGCTGGTGGTGATTGGGAGTGGTCCGGAACTGCAAGAGCTACGCAAAATCGCCCAGCCGAATGTACAAGTGTTGGGTTGGCAACCAGATGCAGTCGTAGAGAAATACATGGCCGAGGCGAAGGCTTTTGTTTATGCGGCCCATGAAGATTTTGGCATCGCTCCAGTTGAGGCTCAAGCCTGTGGTACCCCTGTTATTGCCTATGGAGCAGGAGGAGCCTTGGAAACGGTGCGAGATGTGCGGCAGTATCCTGATGCTGCGACAGGAGTTTTGTTCTCAACTCAATCGGAGGTGGCTTTAATTGAAGCGGTGGAATATTTTGAAGCTCATGCCCAAGCGTTTAATGCTGAGGTGGTGCGATCGCATGCCCTAACCTTTGACGCTAAAGCGTTTGTGCAACAATATCTCAGCTTTGTGGAACACTGCTGCCAAGAATTTCGGTCTAGCGATCCCAGTCGGGCATTGTCTTTTAGACCTAAATCACCGTAGAAGGTGTTTCTGGCTTTATGATCAGGACTGTGTGGTGTGAGTTTGTGAGTTGAAGGAGTACAATGACTGCCGAAAGTCAACTTATCTCCGGCAAGACAATTCGGGCGATTTTTAAGCGGAGCTTGCCGCCAGTTACGTTAATTAGTCTAGACGGAGAGTTTCCCAAGCGGGTGTTTGATATTGGGTTTTCGCTTGCGGTTCTGATTTTGTTCTCTCCGGTTTATCTGCTCCTGGCCCTGTTGATTGCCCTTAGCTCTCCAGGGCCGATTTTTTATGTTCAAGAACGAATTGGTAAGAATCGTCAACCGTTTGGCTGCATCAAATTCAGAACAATGGTTGCAAATGCTGACGAGGTGTTGCTCCAACTGTTGGCAACTTCCCCGGAAGCTCGGCAAGAATTTGAAGCCAATTTCAAACTGAAATACGATCCTCGTATTACCTGGATCGGCCGTTTTTTGCGGGTTACAAGCCTGGATGAGTTTCCGCAATTTTGGAATGTGTTGAAGGGTGATATGAGCGTCGTGGGTCCTCGGCCTCTGGTAGAGGAAGAGTTACCAAAATACGGCAGATACATGGATCGAATTTTGACCATTCAACCTGGAATTACAGGACTCTGGCAAGTTTCCGGACGAAATGATATTCCTTATCATCGTCGTGTCCAAATGGATCTTTACTACGTCAACGCCCGTAACCTTTGGATGGATCTCTGGTTAATCGTGAAGACGATTGGTGTAGTTATCTTCCCCAGCAAAAATGGTGCTTATTGAAGCTAATCCATCACATTTATTAGGGCTGATTTCTCTATGGTCAGTGTCCAACTATACAGTATGAGCACAATATGAGTTGACTTATTTTTTCTTGGGAAAGCTGAATCTCAATCTTTGGCAAAAATATACAGAGGGTCCTGATTCTTTGCAGACATTACATAGTTTTTTGATGTTTTGTTGAGAATTTCAAGCTAACGTATGGATTGATTCTCACACCCGCAGTATCTATTTACTTGTGCAGCATGCTTATGGAAAAGCAACCTCAGAAGATGGCTTACCATTGACGACAAAGTCTTTTCCTGAGCAGTCTCCCACAAAAATGGGATGTATAAGGTGTAACGGCTAGGTGCAAGCTTTAAATAGCCTCTGTCCGCTCCCAGATTCCACGAGAATTACTTGGAGCTGTGACAAGCTCAGACAGCTACTTAAACAGCTAAAAGTTATTGTTTCCCCAGCCCCCATGTCAGCCACAGAAGGAACTTTGCAAATGACCCAACAGAAGCGAGCGCTAATCACAGGTATTACAGGTCAAGATGGCTCTTACCTCAGTGAATTACTGTTAGAAAAGGGTTATGAAGTTCATGGCATTATTCGACGAACTTCAACCTTCAATACGGATCGGATTGACCATATATACGAAGACCCTCACAAAGAGGGAGCGCGTTTGTTTCTGCACTATGGTGACTTAACAGATGGGACAACGCTACGCCGTATTTTAGAAGAAGTACAGCCACAAGAAATTTACAACCTAGGGGCTCAATCGCATGTGCGCGTCAGCTTTGACTCGCCAGAGTACACGGTTGATGCAGTGGGTATGGGGACACTTCGCTTACTGGAAGCGATCCGGGACTATCAGCACCGTACAGGCTTAGAAGTGCGATTCTACCAAGCAGGCTCCTCAGAAATGTTTGGGAAGGTGCAGGAAGTACCCCAACTAGAAACTACGCCCTTCTATCCCCGTAGTCCTTATGCTTGTGCCAAAGTTTACGCTCACTGGCAAACTGTAAACTACCGCGAATCCTATGGTCTGTTTGCTGCTAATGGGATTTTGTTCAACCACGAATCTCCACGTCGGGGTGAAACGTTTGTCACTCGCAAAATTACCCGAGCGATCGCCCGAATTGTGGCAGGTAAGCAAAAGAAAATTTACTTGGGTAACTTAGATTCCAAGCGAGACTGGGGATACGCCAAAGATTATGTGCGTGCAATGTGGTTGATGCTGCAACAAGATGAGGCAGATGACTACGTAGTGGCAACGGGTGAAACGCACTCGATTAGTGAGTTCCTCGATTTGTCCTTCAGGTGCGTCAACCTGGACTGGCACGACTACGTTGAATTTGATGAGCGCTACCTGCGTCCGGCAGAAGTTGACCTGCTGATTGGAGATCCCGCTAAAGCGAAGCAGAAGTTGGGCTGGGAGCCTTCTGTGACTTTTGCACAGCTTGTCGCCATCATGGTGGAAGCTGACTTGCAAGCTTTGGGACTTACTATGGAAAATGGTAGAGGTTCGTCTTTGGAACACGCTACCATTCGTCACGAAGTCAGCAATGTAATGAGCTAATCTCTGAGCATTCCTGATTTATTTCAATAGAGATGAAAAAGCCATGACAACGCTGGATCTCAGAGATAAACGGATTTTAGTGACCGGGGGAGCTGGCTTCCTAGGGCGTCAAGTGATCGCCCAACTCCAAAGCGCGGGTGCTGATCCTCAGAAGATTACAGTCGTGCGATCGCGGGATTGTGATCTTCGTTTCCTCGAACAGTGCCAACGAGCGGTTGATCAGCAGGATGTGGTGATCCATTTAGCGGCGCATGTGGGTGGTATCGGGCTGAATCGGGAAAAGCCAGCAGAGCTGTTCTATGACAACTTGATGATGGGCACGCAGCTGATCCATGCCGCCTATCAAGCAGGAGTGCAAAAGTTTGTCTGTGTGGGCACCATTTGCGCTTACCCTAAGTTCACCCCGGTTCCGTTTAAGGAAGAGAATCTCTGGGACGGCTACCCGGAGGAAACTAACGCACCTTATGGTGTGGCTAAAAAAGCTCTGTTGGTCCAGCTGCAATCCTATCGTCAGCAATATGGCTTCAATGGCATCTACTTATTGCCAGTGAACTTGTATGGGCCTGAAGATAACTTTGATCCTCGCAGTTCCCACGTCATCCCAGCCTTGATTCGCAAGGTTTATGAAGCTCAGCAACGGGGAGACCAGCAACTTCCTGTCTGGGGTGACGGCAGCCCGACCCGTGAGTTTCTCTACTCTGAGGATGCGGCTCGTGGCATTGTCATGGGTGCGCAGTCTTACAACGATTCTGAGCCTGTGAATCTGGGGACTGGTTACGAGATCTCAATTCGTGATCTGGTGACTCTAATTTGTGAGCTGATGGGCTTCGAGGGTGAGATTGTTTGGGAAACCGACCAACCCAACGGTCAGCCTCGCCGTTGCTTAGATACAGAACGAGCTAAACAGTTCTTTGGTTTTACGGCTCAAATGGAATTCAAGCAAGGGCTGAAAAACACGATCGAGTGGTACAAACAGCACGCCAGCTAAGCCACAATCGAGCCATCATCTGTAGGGGCGGGTTTTGTAATGTAGGTATTGCGATAACGCGAGTACTCCTGCTAAACCCGCCCCCTACGTTTATTGCGACTAACAAAAACAATGAGAGAGAAAAAGCGATCGCCCTCTTTCCCTCAAATTAGGCAAGGGCGATCGCTAAAACCCTAATCCTCTAAACAGGAGGAGCGAGAATTAAGGATAGAGACCGCGATCGCTAACCGCTTGGGCCACTCGTCCTACAGCTAGGGTATAGGCTGCTAAGCGGAGTGGAACTTGGCGGTTTTGTGATTGCTGCAAGACACGCTGGAAGGCATGAACCATCAAGCTTTCCATTTCGCGGTTCACCCGTTCCTCGTCCCAGAAAACGTAAGATAGCCCTTGGACCCACTCCAGATAACTGACGACCACTCCACCTGCGTTGGCCAGGATATCAGGAAATACCGTCACTCCTCTCGCTTCCAAGGCTTGATCTGCGGCTAACGTCACCGGGCCATTGGCAGCTTCTACGACGATCTGAGCCTTGACTTGATCGACATTAGCTTCGGTAATTTGGTTTTCTAAAGCCGCTGGAATCAAGACATCGCAAGGAAGGAGCAAGAGATCATCATTGCTAATCGGCGTGGACCCCGGAAAGCCAACCAAGCTTTTATGATTTTCGGCGGTGTAAGCGAGTAAGGCGGGAATATCCAGGCCAGCGTCAGCAAATAGACCGTTGGAACTGGTGGAGACAGCCAGAATTCTAGCGCCAGCTTCGTACAGTAACTGAGCGGCTGAGCGACCAACATTGCCAAATCCTTGAATGACAATTCGGGCACCTGCCAGGGACTTGCCTTGAGCCGCCAAAGCTTCCCGGACAGTAATCATTACCCCTCGGCCTGTGGCCATTTCTCGTCCGCGAGAACCACCGATAGAAATGGGTTTGCCAGTGACCACTCCGGGGACAGCGTGGCCCACGTTCATAGAGTAGGTGTCCATCATCCAGGCCATTTCTCGCGCGGAGGTGCCAACGTCAGGCGCGGGGATGTCTACAGAGGGACCAATATCTTTAATCAGCTCGTTGGTATAGCGGCGGGTAATTCGCTCTAGCTCAGCAACACTGTAATCGTTGGGATTCAGGGCAATGCCCCCTTTAGCGCCACCGTAGGGAATGCCTAGAAGGGCGCATTTCCAGGTCATCAGCATGGCCAGAGCCGAAACTTCCCTCAAGGTCACGGCGGGGTGATAGCGCGTACCGCCTTTGTAAGGGCCGAGGACATCACAGTGCTGAACTCGGTGGCCCGCTAGAACTTGTACAGTACCGTTATCAAGTTTGATGGGAATTGAAACGGTGACGACTTTACGAGGATGACTCAAGATGGCTTGTAAACCAGCATCTAGCTGGAGTTCTCTAGCCGCTTCGTCAAGATAGCTGCAGGTTTGATCTAAGGGACAAATGTGGGCAGGTGAAGCAGGTTCTAAAGGCAAGACTGATGGTGAACCCATAACATTACTCTCACAATCGCAGTCTCTCTGCGAACTGGGTATCTATCCGTAGCCTAGCCTTCTCAATGGGGATCATTCTGGATTTTGGTAAAATTCGTTACATTTTCTCTGGAGTAAAAATGCTACCTGGGGTAGCTGCCAGATCATAAGTGGTAGCGATCGCTAGAATTTTCATTAGAGCTAGTACTGGCTGAATCGCAAAATGTCACGAATTGAGCAAATCTTGAATTTCTGGTTTGGTAGCCCAGAATCCGAAAGTTATGGCAAGAGCCGCAAGGTTTGGTTCTCCAAAGATCCAGAATTTGATCGAGATGTGACCGATCGCTTTCTGCTCGATTACGAAGCGGCTGCCGCTGGTAACTACGATGGTTGGAGAGCCTCGCGTGATGGTTGCTTGGCGTTGATTTTGTTGTTCGATCAGTTTTCGCGCCATATCTTTCGGGGCGATCGCCGAGCTTTTGCCACGGATGCTCAAGCTTTAGTGACGGCTCAGCAAGCGATCGCGCAAGATTTTGACCAAGCTTTACTGCCAGTGCAGCGGATCTTTATTTATTTACCCTTTGAGCACAGTGAAAATCTAGAGCACCAGCGTTTGTCGGTAGAACTGTTGCGGCAGCTAAATGATGTGCCTGCAATAGCAGATCACTTTCCCTACGCGATTCGTCACAAAGAAATTATTGAGCGGTTTGGGCGCTTTCCGCATCGCAATCAAGTTTTAGGGCGGACCACAACACCTGAAGAAGCAGAGTTCTTGAAGCAACGCGGCTCATCATTTTAAGTTTTTTGAGATCAGATTTTGGTAGCTGTTGACAGGGTTATCGAATTATTATGTCCACTTCTTCACCATCCTATGGACAAGCAAATGCCGCCCCATCTGCTCAAACCGAGCAACTGCAAGGAGTGGTGGAGCGCCTAACTTTTCATTCGGAAGAGTCGGGTTATACGGTCGCTCGGTTAAAGGCTCCGCGTGCCAGGGACTTGGTGACAATTGTGGGCACCTTTCCTAATATCCAAGCGGGTCAAACGTTGCAGATGCAAGGGCTGTGGCGAGATCATCCCAAGTTTGGTCCTCAGTTTGAGGTGACTTATTACCAGGAAACCAAGCCCGCCACCCTGACAGGAATTGAGAAATATCTAGGGAGTGGCCTGATTAAGGGGATTGGCCCTGTGACTGCTAAGCGCATTGTGGCGCACTTTGGCCTAGAAACTCTAGAGGTCATTGAAAATCACTGCGATCGCCTGGGAGAAGTCCCCGGCATTGCTAAGAAGCGGGTCAAAATGATCCAGGCGGCTTGGGAAACGCAAAAGGCGATCAAAGAGGTGATGCTGTTTCTCCAAAGTCACGGCGTTTCTACCACCTATGCCGTCAAAATCTATAAGCAGTATGGGGCAGAATCGATCGCCACGGTTACTAACAACCCCTATCAATTGGCAACTGATGTCTACGGCATTGGCTTTGTCACCGCAGATGCGATCGCCCGAAATCTCGGTATTGCTCCAGATTCAGAATTTCGCTACCGTAGCGGTCTGTTGCATGTTTTGTCAGAGGCAAGCGAGGAAGGGCATTGCTTTTTACCCCAGCCAGAGTTGGTAGAGCGCACGGTGCAGCGCTTAGCCTTGACGGACCACGAGCCAGACCCGGAGCAGATCTCGGCGATCGTGACCCAAATGGGTTTGGAAGATCAATTGGTGATGCAAGGTGGCTCTGGCGAGTTACAAGGTCAATTCATTTGCTATAAACCTGCCTTCTTCCAAGCAGAGACCAATATGGCAGAGCGGCTGCGGCAATGGTTGCAGCGCCCAGTCACCGTGGATTTGCCCAGAGTCCAAGCTTGGATTGACCGCTTTACCGCCAAAACTGGATTGGCTCTTTCTGAGCAACAACGTCAAGCCGTAGAAATGGCCGCAAGTCAGCGGGTGCTGATTTTGACTGGAGGCCCAGGCTGCGGCAAAACCTTTACCACACGGACAATTGTGGCGCTCTGGAAAGCAATGGGGAAGGCGATCGCACTGGCTGCCCCTACCGGACGGGCCGCGCAACGGCTGAGTGAAATGACCGGACAGGAAGCTAAAACCCTACATCGTCTGTTGGAGTTTGACCCGAAAACTTTTGGCTTTAAACGCGGTTACGACAATCCTCTAGAAACTCAGGCTGTGATTGTAGACGAATCCTCGATGTTGGATTTGTTTCTCGCCAACTCCTTGATCAAGGCTGTGCCACTGGATGCCCAGATGCTGCTCGTAGGTGATATTGATCAGTTACCCAGTGTTGGTCCAGGCAATGTGCTGCGAGACTTGATTCGATCGAAACAGGTGCCAGTAATTCGGCTCACAGAAGTGTTTCGGCAAGCTCAAGCGAGTCACATTGTTCGAAACGCCCACCGGATTAATCAAGGACAGGTGCCGCAACTGGAACCAGTTTCTGCTGCCCCCCAAACCGACTGCCTTTGGTTAGGAGCACCGCAACCAGAAGACGGTGTTCAGGCGATTCATGACCTGATTAACGATTTGATTCCTCAATTGGGGTTTGTCCCTGCCCAAGATGTGCAGGTTCTGTGCCCCATGACGCGCGGCGAAGTAGGAACTCGCAATCTCAACACAGTATTGCAACAGCTGATTAATCCGCCCTATAGCGGTAAAACTGAGACTACTAGAGGCGGCATGATCTTACGAGTCGGCGATCGCGTGATTCAACAAGTCAATGACTATGATCGAGAAGTGTTTAACGGGGACTTGGGGGTAATCAGCGCGATCGACCCGGAGGAGCAAGAAGTGAGCGTGCGGTTTGGCGATCGTCTCATCAACTACGATCGCGCCGACTTAAATGAGATCACCTTGGCGTGGTCGATCACAACCCATAAAGCCCAAGGCAGTGAGTACCCAGTGGTAATTTTACCGTTGTACTTGCAGCACTATATGATGCTGAGTCGCAACTTACTCTATACTGCGCTCACCCGTGCTAAGCAATTAGCCATTCTGGTCGGGCCGAAGAAGGCGATCGCGATCGCCGTGAATCAAGTTAAAGACCAACAGCGTTACACAGCCCTAGCTCGTCGCTTGAGGTAGTAGCAAGCTCAAAACGCTAAACGGCTTTTTCTAAGGTCTTGGAGGCCAAACCGCAGCAAAAACTTCCGATCTTAAAAATTCCCCTAGAAGAATTATTTAGGGGTAGAGTTCAGAAACATGTCAGTCTGATTACAACCCCTGGCTGCAAATCTCTTAAACTAGATAACAAACCTTGAGAGCTGTTAGGTTTCAGTGCAGGCTAAATAGTCATTATGATTGAGATTCTAGCCGCGCTCTCCGCTTCTTCGGCAGCAGGTTTAAGAATTGCTTTGCCGTTATTGGTTATTGGGTTGCTGCAAGGCGGAGACTTGTGGTCCCGTGTGCCAATCTTGGCTCATATTCCACCCCCTGTAGTAATTGGGGTGTTAGTGAGTTGGTCCTTAGTAGAAGTCTCAATCTCGAAGCGGCGATTAGGACAGCGGGCTTTACAAATCATTCAAGTTATTTTTAGCCCCATTGTCGGCGCTTTGATGGGGATGGCGATCGCTCGCGTCGCTGAGATGCCGACGTGGTTAGTAGGGCTGATCGGTGTCACTGGGGGTCTGCTAGCGCTAGTTTTACAGCTCGTGCAAATCGGCTGGTTTTACCGCTTACGCAAGCTACCGCTTTGGATGGTTTTTGCTCAAGATGGCCTATGTGTTATCTTAGTCCTCTTTGCGTTTGATGCTCCCCGTGAAGGTGGACTCATTGCCTTATTGCTGCTGTGGCTGGCTATTCGGAGTTCTAAAGAGTGGCGGCGCTGGTATGTCGAGCAAGCTCATCCTAGCGATCGCCAGCAACCCCGACGACGCAAGCGAGAACCAGACTAGCCAAAACCAAATAAGTGCGAGGGCCTAATCGTTCAGAGGGACTTCGAGTCTTGTCCCCCAAATTTGGGGGGCTAGGGGGGCGAGAATTGCTGTAATTGGGACTGCTTAATTGGGACTTATAGCAAGCCCACAAAGTGCAGAGGACCATGACCACTTAGTAGCTCGATCATCAAGGCAATGAAGCCCAACATGGCAATTCGGCCATTCCAAACTTCCGCCGCAGTCGTCAGACCCCACTCCCAGCGCTCTTGAGGATACATCTTCACCATCTTCTTGATCTGGGTGACTTGAGACAGAGCAATGGGCGGAGCCTCCAATGCCTCTACCACCAGATTGGCCAAATCCTCAATAAAACCAGGATGGGTATCCAGAGCTGGCACCCGTTGAAAGTGGTGAATTCCAGACTCTTCCGCTAACTCTCGGTACTCAATGTCAATTTCCTGCAAGGTTTCGATGTGTTCGGAAACGAAGCTAATAGGGACGACCACTAGATCTTGGACCCCTTGGGCTCCCAGTTCCACGATCGCATCTTCGGTATAGGGTTTTAGCCACTCTACTGGCCCCACGCGGCTTTGATAGGCCAGTGTGTGAGTATTGGGTCGATCGAGGGTCTGCATAATCAGCGCTGTGCATTCCTCAATCTCTTTTTGATAGGGATCGCCTGCTTCTTCCACATAACTGACGGGAACACCATGAGCGCTGAAGAAGATATGCACCTGCTCTGGGTTGGGGAATTTATCTAGCTCCTGAGCAATTAACTGGGCCATCGCCTGGAGATAACCAGGACGGCTGTACCAAGACGCTATCGTTGTGTATTTAATTTGGTTGAGAGCAGGGTCTTCTTGCCAAAGCTTCTCTAGTAAGCGGAAGCTAGAGCCACTGGTGCTAATGGAAAACTGAGGGTATAGGGGCAGAATTACTACCTTTTCAATTTGATCGCGCTTAATGCGGGCGATCGCTTCCTCTGTAAAGGGATGCCAGTAGCGCATGCCAATGTAGACCGAGGCATCGTGCCCTTTCTGCTGCAATGAGTCTTGGATGGCTTGAGCCTGAGCTTCTGTAATGCGCCGTAGAGGGGAGCCGCCACCAATCTGCCGATAATTTTCCTGGGATTTCTTGGCTCGGCTCGTGGCGATAAACCAGGCTAGAGGCTTCTGCAACCAAGGGAAAGGCAGTCGAATGATCTCTGGATCGGAGAATAGGTTGAACAGGAAGGGACGGACATCCTCCAGTTGATCAGGCCCACCTAAATTGAGTAATAGAACGCCAGTACGACCCATTGTGGTCACGATCCCCCTACCCTCTCATGTTTGTTACTGAGTTTAACAATTAATTTCCTAAATCCGTTTGAGATCACGGCTCTAAGGTTCCAACTTTAATAACTAAAGTATGTATATTTCAAGTTCTTAAAAGGTTTACAACTCCTGTTAACTATAAGTTTGCCATGACTGATGCCAATCAATCGCTTGATGCGAAAATTCTTCAAGTAAAAGGGCTGAGTAATCCAGCAAACTCCGCCCTAGCTCCAAGTCAAGCAGACTTTCTGCTTTTGGTCTTTTGGCTTTGCGTCCAGCTACAAAGGTCACGAGCAATCTGCTTTCCTTGCAGTTATGTGGTGTACTCGGCGTTGATTTTGACGTAATCGTAACTGAGGTCGCAACCCCAGGCGGTGCCAGAGCCAGATTCGTTACCGATACTCACTGCGATCGCGACGACGTTTTGAGCTTGGGTTTCACTGGTGTCAAGGCGAGGGAAGGCAACTAACTCGCCATGCTTCATGACCATCAAGTCATGGCTTAGCTGGGTGCTAACCATATCGGGAGGTAGCATGCCTTTGGCAGTTGCTTGCTTGAGGTAGTCGCTGGCAGCTGCGCGATCGACCTTCTGAGGCTGACCCTGATCCATCAGCAAAAAGTCACCTAACTTGATTTGCAGATTTTCCTGTCCAAAGGAAACTCCCGCACGGCCAGCAGCAGCAGCAATACGGCCCCAGTTCGGGTCATGACCAAAAATGGCTGATTTGACTAAGGAAGAACCTGCGATCGTGCGAGCAATTTGCCGAGCTGAGCTGTCGTCTGGCGCACCGGAGACTTGCACCTCAATTAAGCAAGTGGCTCCTTCGCCGTCACGGGCGATCGCTTTAGCCAGATAAGCACAAACTTCCGTCAACATCGCCTCTAGCTTGTCGGCATCGGGTCCAGGTTCAGTAATGGCAGGAGTCCGAGACTGACCGTTGGCAAGGGCTAAGAGGGTATCGTTCGTGCTGGTGTCGCCATCCACCGTGATTTGATTAAAGCTGCGATCGGCAGCGCGGCTCAGCATGTCTTGCCAGAGGGGCGGGGAAACGGTGGCATCGCAGGTAACAAAGGCTAACATCGTCGCCATATTGGGGTGAATCATCCCCGAGCCTTTAGCAATGCCCCCGATCCGCACCGGACGACCCTGCAAGGTGGTTTCTAACGCGATCGATTTAGTAACGAGGTCAGTGGTAATGATCGCTTGAGCGGCATGCTCGGAGCCTTGATCAGAAGCGGCGGCGACGAGATGGGGAATGGCAGCTTTCAAGGCGTCCATCGGGATGCGCTGACCAATCACCCCAGTTGAAGCTAGCAAAATTGAGTCTGAAGAAATATTGAGAGCCTGGGCTAAACTTTGGGCACTTTCGATCGCGTCAATCCAGCCTGGGGAGCCAGTGGCCGCATTGGCTTGACCCGCATTGCAGAGAATGGCTTGGGCACTTCCTTTAGCTTGTAAGCGCTCTCGGCAGTAGTCCACGCAAGCAGCTCGGACTTGACTGGTGGTAAAAACGCCCGCCGCGATCGCCTCGACATCGGACAAGATCAAAGCTAAGTCGGGTAGGCCAGAGGGTTTCAAGCCAGCAGCAATTCCCGCAGCCCGGTATCCTCTTGGAGCTGTGATTCCACCGGGAATTTTTCGCCAATCTGACATTGTTCCTCCTGCCACCACTGACATGCTTGAAAGGGCTTGAAAGGGGATTATATCAACTGGCTGCTACTTCGCTCACAATTGCTAGACGCATAAGAAAAAGGGAGAGTCTGTAGCGACTCTCCCCGCCATCAGGGTGCATCTACTTATCACATTATGCCATTAAGGGGGTGGGGGGTAATACCCCTCATGAAAATTTCATCCAAAAAAATCACCAAGGTCTCATCCGACGAGGACGATCCCTGGTGAGTTCCGTAACTAGAGAGCTATGGATTTAACTTTTGGGCTAACAACTGATTGGTCAGTTTAGGGTTGGCGCGTCCACTCGTTTTCTTGAGCACCTGACCGACAAAGAAGCCCAGCAGCTTGGTTTTGCCAC
Organism: Trichocoleus desertorum ATA4-8-CV12; assembly: GCA_019358975.1. Classification (NCBI taxonomy): domain Bacteria; kingdom Bacillati; phylum Cyanobacteriota; class Cyanophyceae; order Leptolyngbyales; family Trichocoleusaceae; genus Trichocoleus; species Trichocoleus desertorum. Next base: position 106,343 of record JAHHIL010000006.1, on the reverse strand, counting down.
CTCGGTACTGCTCTAGTTCTTTGGGGTTGGCTGCGATCACTTCATCAATGATGGCGGCGATCGCGTCAGGGTCAGAGAGTTGAGCTAAGCCGCGCTCCTCCACAATTTTGGTGGGAGAACCCCCATTCGCTAGCAGGTCAGGTAGAATTTCCTTCCCGGCATTGTTGCTGATGGTGTTGTCTTCAATTAGCTTGACGAGTTCTGCCAGCGCCTCTGGTTTGAGGCCAATTTCGGTAATGTTGAGCTTGTTGGCGTTGAGGTAGGCCGCAATGTCGCCCATGATCCAGTTGGCCGCAGGTTTAGAACTAGCTCCCGCTGCGATCGCGGTCTCAAAGTACTCAGCCACGCTGCGATCATCGGTGAGGACTCGCGCGTCATAGGGAGACAAGCCCAACTCGGTTTCATAGCGGTGCCGCTTTTGCGCTGGCAGTTCGGGCAGTTCCGATCGCCATTGCTCTAGCTGCTCAGTCGTCACTTGAATCGAGGTTAGATCTGGTTCGGGGAAGTAGCGGTAATCGCTGGACCCTTCCTTGATCCGCATACTAATCGTGCGCTGCGAGCCTTCTTCCCAAAGGCGAGTTTCTTGAACAATGCGTTCCCCAGTTTCTAGAGCCTGAGTTTGCCGTTCAATTTCGTACTCGATCGCTTTTTGAATGGCGCTGAAGGAGTTCATGTTTTTGATTTCGACTTTGGTGCCAAACGCCTCCTGCCCCACGGGACGGATGGAAACGTTGACATCGCAACGCAAGGAGCCTTCCTGCATGTTGCCATCACCCACACCCAGATAACGGATGATGCGACGGAGTTCTTGCGCGTACTCAGCCGCTTCTTGCCCTGTGCGTAAATCTGGCTCGGAAACGATTTCTAGTAGAGGGACTCCGGTGCGGTTGTAGTCCACCAGGGAGAAACTTGAACCTGCAAGGCGATCGCTGCCACCATGCACCAGTTTGCCCGCATCTTCTTCCATATGCAGACGGGTAATGCCGATGCGCTTGCGGGTGGAATTACCATCTGAGTCTACTAGCTCAATTTCTATCCAGCCATGCTCAGCGATCGGTAAATCAAACTGAGAGATTTGGTAGTTTTTGGGCAAGTCGGGATAGAAATACTGCTTGCGATCGAACTTACTAAAGGGGGCAATTTGGCAGTTGAGTGCCGTGCCTGTCTTAACCGCGTACTCCAGCACCTTCTGGTTCAGTACTGGTAGCACCCCCGGCATACCCATGCAAACTGGGCAAATTTGGCTGTTAGGGTCGCCGCCAAATTCGGTGGAGCAATTGCAAAAGATCTTCGTGTCAGTCTTGAGCTGACAGTGGGTTTCAAGGCCAATAATCGCTTCGTACTGAGTCTTAACTGGAGCAGCAGTCGTCATGGGATACAGATTGCAGCTATGCAACAATTTGGCTCTATTGTAGCCCTGGAGTGCCTCGCTCTGCGTTTTCCTAAAGCTGTTGTCCCAAAGATCTCCTAAAGATCATTGACTGATAAAGACTAAGAAATAAAAACTGACAAACCTCATTTCAAAGATTTGTCAGCCAATTGAGTGCTAGATGATTGCTGTGAGCTTAGGCGATTTCTACCAGTTGAATGTCAAAGGTTAACTCTTCGCCTGCCAGAGGGTGATTGGCATCTAGAGTGACGGTGCCATCGTTGACGTCGGTGATGACCACTGGAATCACCCCCCCAGTTTCTTCGCGAACTTGTAGTTGCTGCCCCACGGCAGGCTCTAAATCTTCTGGCATTTGCTGCCGATCGATCTCGACTACCATTTCTTCACGGTAAGGGCCATAAGCTTGCTCGACTGGAATTTTCTCGGTTTTAGATTCTCCTGGGCTCATACCCACTACAGCTTTCTCAAAACCAGGAATTAGGTCGCCTTGACCAAGAGTAAATTCCAGAGGATCGCGATTCGTCGAGGAGTCGAATACAGTGCCATCATCTAGACGACCTGTGTAGTGAACGGTTACGGTATCACCGATTTTTGCTTGTACCATTTTTAATCTCGCGTTTCTAGTCTTGCAGTGCCAAAGGGAGGGGCTAACACCGTTTTATTAGACAGGCATGAAACTTTGCTCCTTGGGCTCAATTTCCAACGTTAGCGGATGGAGCGGTTGATCGGCTTCATTTTAGGGTCAATTTAACAATTTAATTGGGAGTTTATTAAGGGCAGAGGTTGCTGAATCGTCTACAGACGAAATTGAGGGCTAGGCTCAAGAAATTTTGTCAGAATCGGCTGATTTAATCTAAAAAATGGCATCTCACTTAGATGATTCAGAAGTTTTTGGCCAACTTTAAATCAAGTAAACCTCTAGAAAAGCTGTTTTGAATCGATATAGAAGCAACTTGTGAGAGCTAAAGCTTAGAAGGTTGAATGGTAACTTAGCTTGTTATTAAAGCTACAAACAAATATAGAGATTCTAATTACTTAAAGAGTGGCTTTTAAGGCAAAAACTACCCACCAATTTAGCTTTCTTATTGCGATCGCTAGCTTGAGTTTCTATCAGTCCCAATAGTGGCTTCATCCTAGTTTAAGGAAGTCAATGCCTTGACTCAGGCTGTTACATTCCGACCGAGTAAGTTAGCCAGGGCACTGACTAGAGAAGTTGGCTCTACAGGTTTAGCAAAATGCATCTGAAATCCTGCACTCAATGCCTGATCTTGATCCTCTTCTCTGGCATAGGCGGTTAACGCGATCGCAGGCATCGGCTTGGCTTGGTAATCTTCCAACGTTTTGACTTTATGAATTAGGGCATAGCCGTCTTCACCAGGCATAGCAATGTCGCTAATGAGAATGTCAGGTCGGATGGCTTCGTAAGCAGCGATCGCCTCAGCGACGGAAGCAACCGCAGTCACATTGGCCCCAGACTGCTCCAAAATGGTTTGTAGCAGTTCTCTAGCATCGTTTTCATCATCAACTACTAAGACAGTCACCCCTTGAAGTAGAGAAGGATCGAAGGTGTGGGCAGCACTCTGGAGCAAGCAGTGAGAAGTAGGAGCAAGCGCTCCATTGGTAGAAGGGATAACTAAAGGCGGCAGCTTTACGGTAAAGGTAGCACCTTGGCCTTGCCCAGGGCTTTCGGCACTGACAGTGCCACCTTGCAACTCTACGAGATGACGGACGATTGCCAGACCTAAGCCTAAGCCGCCATACGATCGTGTACTGGTGCTGTCTGCTTGGCGAAAGCGATCGAAGACGTGGGGCAGAAATTCGGGATGGATGCCTTGACCTGTATCTGTCACTTGAATTTGAATCCAGGTATCTGTAGGCTCCAGGCTAATTTCGACTTGACCTCCTCTAGGGGTGAACTTAATCGCATTGGACAACAAATTCCAGACAATCTGTTGCAGGCGATCGGGGTCTCCTAGGACGTGACTGCCTACCCCATTTAACCGAGACTTTAAGCTGATGGCTTTGGCCTCGGCAGCAGGGCGCACGGCATCTGTGGCGGCTTCGATCACAGCCAGTAATTCCACAGGCCGCACCTGCAATTGCAACTTGCCTTGCACAATTCGTGAGACATCCAAAATATCTTCAACCAACTGGGCTTGGGATTGGGCGTTACGCTCAATCGTTTCTAAAGCTTTAGTCGTGGTGGTTTCATCAAACTTGCGGTTGGTCAGCAGTCGGGACCAACCCAGAATTGAATTTAAGGGGGTCCGTAACTCATGGGAAAGGGTAGCCAGAAACTCATCTTTCATCCGGTTCGCATCCTGAGCTTCTTTGTAGAGTCTGGCGTTGTCTACTGCTAACGCCGCCCGACGAGCTAAATCTTCAGCTAGCGTTAAGTCAATGGTGTTGTAACGTCGCTCTGATTCAGAAGTGGCAAAGGAAATGATGCCGATGATTCGCCCTGCTGCCATCAGAGGCACAATCATCACAGATTTGGGACAGAGCGATCGAATCAGTCGTAAATAGTCAGGATCATCTGTTGAGGTGGCGATCGCTGCTTCTGAAACATGCTCCAACAGTTGTGATTCTCCTGTCTGTAAGACTTCGAATACAGGACGTAAGTGGTTGAGTCGCAGAGGCGAATATTGCTGGAGTTGCCGCGCTAAATTTTCTTTGTAAGGATCAATGTGGGCGACAGTGAGAGGGCGCAGAGATTTTTCGTCTTCCATCATGTCGATGACACATACATCAGCCAGATAAGGCACTGCCAAGCGGGCAAGGCTGATCAGCGTTGCTTCATAGTCCAGAGAGGAAGCTAGGACAGCGCTGGCTTCTGCCAGAAATGTTGAGCGTTGTTCGGCTGCTTCGGCCACTGCACGCGCCGCTTGCTCAGAGATCAGCTGGGCTCGTTCTTCTTCTGCTTGCTTACGTTCTGTAATGTCTTGAATCTGGGCAATAAAGTGTACAGGCTCGCCTTGAGAGTTGTGCACCAGGGATACATTAAGCAAAACCCAAACGATCTGCCCTTGCTTGTGGAAGTAGCGCTTTTCCATCTCATACGACTGAATCTCTCCAGTCAGCATTTGGCAGACAAAGGTCAGACTTCTGTCCAGATCCTCTGGGTGAGTGACGGCTTGAAAGTTGGTATTGAGCAGATCGGACTCTGCATAACCCAGTATTTGGCAAAGGGAGCGATTCACTTGTAAGAATCGGCCATCTGTGGCGATCAAAGCCATTCCTACCGCTGAATCATGAAAGGCTCCTTTAAAGCGCTCTTCGCTTTCCCGCAGAGCTGTAAGGGCAATCGTGTGTTCTACGACCATTGCTTGTCGAGCTTCAAATTCAGCCGCGTGCATCACAGCTGCTGCAATAAAGCCTGCCATTAACCGCAGTGTGTGAGCATCCTGGTCGCTAAAGGCGTTGACCTCGGAAGATAAAACCTTTAGAACTCCCGAAATTCTACGCTCATAGCGTAGAGGCACGGCAATCATGGAGCGGGCTCCGACGTGATGATAAACCTCATGGTTGATGCGAGGGTCGTTTTCGGCATTGTCACAGCGCAAAATTTCGCCCGTCCGGAAGCACTGCCCTGAAAGGCTGGAATCTATGCTGACCCGCAAGCCCGTGTGGGGAGCTGCCGTACCGCTAGCGACTCTATAGACCATGTCATTGCCGTTGGGCAACAAAATTACTGCACCTGTAGCAGAGGTGATTTTTTGGGTTCGTTCCGCAATTAAAGTCATGACTCGCAACAAATCGAGTTCTGCGGTGGCAATGTCATGCTGGGTGTCAATAATGGCTGCCAGTCGCTCGGCATCATTCCGCAACCAAGCTTCTGTGCGTAAGCGCTCCGCAATTTGGGCTTGGAGGGCTACATTAGCTTCCGAAAGCTCAGAGGTCCGGTTGATTACCTCTGTCTCTAAGCGATCATGGGCTTGCTGGAGTGCTTCTTCGGCTTGTTTGCGCTCGGTCATGTCGCGCATGAGCTTAGAAAAGCCTTGGAGTTGCCCAAAGCGATCGCGCAACGCAGTCGTGATTCCACTCGTATAAAAGCGGCTACCATCTTTCCGCACGTGCCAACGCTCATCTTCGGCTCGATCTTCGGCGATCGCTTGCTTTAATTCCTGGTCTGGCTGCGCCTGTTGCACATCTTCGGTGGTAAAAAAGCAAGAAAAATGCTGCTCTAAAATTTCAGCTTCCTGGTAGCCTAAAATGCGCTCAGCCCCAAGGCTCCAACTAGTGACCCGCCCCCGCGTATCGAGCATGAATATGGCGTAATCTTTGACATTTTCTACTAGCAGGCGATACTGTTCTTCACTCCGACGCAGTGTTTCCTGATGCTGCTTTGACCTGAGCCACGACACTTCTGTCCGCTTTTGCGCCGTATGTAACTGGGCACTCAGTAAACTGATTAAAGCTCCCTCTAAGGCAAACAGTCCTAACTCAATGGTTGGCTCTGAAGCTAGATTAGTGAAAAAGGGAAATGGTGATACGTAAAAATAGGCACAGCTAATCGTAGCTAAAAGAGTGGCCACCATTCCTGGGCCGAAGCCGCCGTACCAGGCACTGCCAATAACAACACTAAAGAGGAGTAGAAGGGGAATTTGTGACTCTAAGAGATGAGATAGTGGGGATTGCAGAAGTAAAGCGACTGCCACTCCTAGAACAGCAATCCCATAGCGCAGTAGTAATGAGCGGTTGACTAGCAGCATTTTTCTGTACAGGCGGTAGCAAGGGAAGTTGGATCATTTCAGAGGCACCTACGAAGGTACAGACGATTTGTGAAGGCACAAAAGTCATAAAAAATTGAGAATGATGCCTATTCGCAAGCTAACTGGAGTTCGAGTGAAGGTCTCAAACTCTAGTGACTTAGTAGCCAATCTGGGGTGGAAACAGTAATGGTTATAAAGCTAGGACAATTGGCTGTAGAACGGTCGGTGCTGCGAATAAAGATGCTGCTACCAGTCAACCCAGTGGATGCATTGATTCTTCATGGTCTTTAATTAATGAATTATTCATCGGATTTTTAATATCTAAGTAACAAGGTATAAAGTGAGGCGGCTCCTGTCTTCTGTCTTTAGTGAAGTTCTACGGAACTCAGCTCTAATTCGCTAGTTCATATATAGTTGCTGTTTCTGCCAGGATGAGTAATCAATCCCGCATAATGAGTTGTGGTGATCGTCCTTGTGTTCGCGGCAGGGTGGGGGATGTGGAGGCACTTAGCCTAAAAACAGCTAATCTAGTGGAAGTCAGACGCTACAATCCATAGCAACAGCTAGTCCCACAAATTATGGCTGTGCCCTTTGGCGGCTCCGATGAGGACCATTCATGAACCATGCTACGGCACCAATTTATTGCCCCGTTTGTCAGACGCTTAATGCGGAGACCCATAACTTTTGCCAACAATGCCGCTCTGCTTTGCCCAAACGGTATCTTTGGGCTGTAGGAACCAGCGTTGATACCTATCAAATAGGGGATATATTAGGCGATCGCTATGTGCTCAAAGGTCGCCGAGTTCTGTTTGATACGAAGCCGGGGCTGCTGCCAGATCTGCCTAGTGATATTTCGGCGGCGATCGCCTCTTACCTGAGGTTGTTTCCCTATCAACTGCATATTCCTCAAGTCTATGGACAGGTGCAGACAGATAAGGGAGCCGCTGTCGTGCTGTTAGAGCAAGCGCCGATTAACAGCAGAGAGCTGAGCCAAAATGCAGCCAAACTATCTGATCCGCTCTTTCCATCTCTAGCGAATGCTTGGTCAGAGGCAACGCCACTGCGACAGCTCAATTGGTTATGGCAAATAGCCCAACTGTGGCAACCATTCAGCAGTGAGGGGGTCGCTTCAAGCTTGCTGGAACCGCAACTACTGCGAGTGGAGGGGCCGCTCGTCCGTTTGCTAGAACTTCAAAGCGATCGCAAAGCAGCTCCTACCTTGATGCAACTGGGACAGCTTTGGTTGCAATGGGCACCTACCGCTCGGCCTGAGATTGCACGTTTCTTGGCAGCTCTATGCCATCAAATGATTCAAAGGCAGATTCGTACGCCCGAACAGTTAATGGCGCAACTGGATCGAGGGCTAACGGTCTGTGGGCGATCGCAAGCTCGCTTAGCTCAGATTGCTACCCGCACCGATCAAGGCCCCAGCCGCCAGCGCAACGAAGATGCCTGCTACCCTGCCAGTGGAACTGCTCTTTCAGTGCCCCTGCATCCCGGCGAAGCCCATAAAACCTTAACCTTGGTATGTGACGGAATCGGAGGTCACGAAGGCGGTGATGTTGCTTCTAATCTGACGATCGCGGCGATTCAGGAACGCATTCAGGCGCTAGAAATTGACGTGGTTTTGCAGCAACCAGATAACTTGATGGCAGAACTAGAGCAGTCTGTTTGCATCGCCAATGACTTAATTTGCCAGCGCAACGATCAGGAAAGACGGACCGATCGCCAGCGTATGGGGACAACCCTTGTGATGGCGCTAGCCCGTGGTCATGAAATCTATATCACTCATATTGGTGACAGCCGAGTTTATTGGATCACTCGCACAGGCTGCTACCAAATCACCGTAGACGATGACGTGGCTTCGCGAGAAGTGCGCTTAGGCTATGCCTTGTATCGAGATGCCGTACACCAACCAGTCGCAGGTTCGCTTGTACAAGCTCTAGGCATGAGTAGTTCCGCGACCTTACATCCCACCGTACAGCGTTTCATGCTAGATGAAGCAGGGGTCTTCCTGCTCTGTTCCGATGGCTTGAGTGACAACGATCGTGTCGAAGAATATTGGGAAAGCGAAATTTTGCCAATTTTAGATGGCAAGGTTGATGTAGCCACTGCTTGCCAAAGATTAGTTGAGATTGGCAATATGCGGAACGGTCACGACAACGTCACCGTGGGGATGCTTTACTATCACGTCACTCATAGCGAGGCGATCGCTGAATTGCCAGAGTCTTTGCTGACGGAGCCACTAGAACTAGAAGTCCCTCCTCTTAGGGAGCCAATTCAGGATAGAGAGTTAACCCAAACGGCGATCGCGGTTGAGCCGCCCACTCCAACTGCTACGGCACCTTCCACCCTCAAAACTCAAATCTTGCCACCTCAACGCTCCCAGAATGCAGCAGCTCTGCTCCTGGGAATTCTGCTGCTTGCAGGTTTGGGTGGTGTTTTAGCTTACCTACTGCTACCAGGTGTGAGTCGTCGCGTGGATACATTGTTAGGCTGGGAACCTCAACCAGATACTACGGCTGTGAGTCCAGATCCGATTGCTACCATTGCTGCGCCTAACTCCCCGCCTAACTCCCCACCGCTCCTTCTGTCTCCAGGGACTTTGGTGCAAATTCGGCAGGCCAACAGGTCTGAACTACCCAATCAGCTACCCAATCAGCTACCCAATCAGAGTGGGCCTGAAGCGATAGAACTACAGCCTCAACCCGGCAGCTTTACCACTGCATCTGGCGATCGCCCCTCTACTGCCACAACAGCTCGATTAGTACCTGTCGGTGGGACGCTGCAAGTCCTGAGTAAACAGGTGATTCCGGCTCAAGGCAGTTGGGTCAGACTAAAATTTTGCTCACCTTCTAGCGATGCGAGTTCTAATGCCAGCACGGCTCCAGTCCCCGCAACTCCTAGTCCCAGAACTCCAGCTACAGTTCCCGCAACTCCATCCCCTACGAGCGATCGCTTCTTGGCACCTGGGGAAAGTGGCTGGATTGAAGAAGCAGTTTTAACGCCGCTAATTATACCCAGCGCTACACTTCAACCGAATCAGTTAGGAGCCTGTACGCAGACCACGCCAGCTTCTCCCCCGACCCCGACAGAGGAACTCAGCCCGTCAGCTATCCCAGATTAAATGGAATTTTGCAAGAGGGCTACTACACCACAAGACCAGATAGACTGATAAGAAAACTAGCGATCGCTCAGGTTCTGATAACTTAAGATTTTGAATGCCTGTGTCAGGAACTCTCTGCCTCAGCTTAGCCATTAGACGCCTAGATGCTTTAGAGGCGAATCGGTATGCAATTTGGGTGACAAACGCTCCGTATCCGAGCGGGTACGTTCTCCACGATCGCGTTTGGCCTGATGCACTGTCTCAAACTTGGCATGCTTGGCAGGAAATGTTTTCCCTCCGGGGGCTGCCCCAAGTGCCTCACCTCTCAGCGACGCCCCTGTCACCGACGCCCCCATTTGTATTGCCCCCCGATTCTAACGCCTTGCCCTACGGGGCGCGGTTGATGCAGCATTTGGGTGTCAGTTTGTGGCAATGGCTATTTAATGGCCCAATCGAAGCGAATTTCAATCGGAGTCAAGGAGCTGCTTTTGGCTTGGGAGGGCGGTTGCAATTACGGCTAGAAATTCAAGCGCCTGAGCTGATCGCCCTGCCTTGGGAAATTATGCAATCGCAAATGGGTAAGCCCGCGATCGCCCTCAATAGTGAACATCTCTTGTTCAGCCGCACAACCAGTGATGTAGAGCCCCTGCCGCCTCTACGCCTCGATCGATCGCTGAAAATCCTATTAGTTTTGGGGCAAGAAACCGAAACACTGTCTGACCGGGCTGCGGTTAAGGCTGACAACAGAGCTGCATCCCCGGCGCTAGATCTAGAACAAGAAGCTGAAACTTTAGTCCATATCTTGACTCGGTACGAAGCCCCTAGCTCGATGGGAGGACGAATTGTTCCCGATCTGCCTCAAGTAGATACTTTGATTCAGCCAACCTCAGCAGAACTGATTGAGCGTTTAGAGACCGGAAATTACAACATTTTCTTTTATGCAGGGCACGGGACTCCAGCACCCGACGGTGGGTTGCTCTTATTAAGTCCTGGAACGACCCTGAGTGGAACAGAACTAGCTCAAGTGTTAACCCGTCGTGGTGTCATTCTGGCAGTGTTTAATGCTTGTTGGGGAGCCCAACCCGACCACACAAACCAGCAACCGATTCCTCGCAGCAGCTTGGCAGAAGTCCTGATTCATCATGGAGTTCCGGCGGTCTTGGGCATGCGTGACTCGATTACGGATCAAGAAGCCCTCAGCTTTATCCAAGCACTGGCCCAAGCATTACGAGAACGCCAACCCGTTGACCGAGCCGTTGCCTTGGCTAGACAGCATCTTTTGATGCTTTATAAGTTTAATCAACCTGCCTGGACTCTGCCTGTGCTGTACATGCATCCGCAGTTTGATGGTCAGTTGATTAAGCCCGAAGAGAACACAATGCTGCCACCCCCAGGGCCAAGCGACATTCCAGCCCGAATTCCGATGGCATCGCTGCGACGAGTCGGACCCCCTGCAAAAAAGTGGCCAGTTCGAGACGGCAGAATTCAAGTTGGTAGCAAGGAAGACAACGATTTGGTATTACCGGAACCTGGTGTATCTCGTTATCATGCCGAAATTTTCTACCGAGACGCTTCCAATGATGCTAATAGTCAGCCATCCTATTTCCTCAGAGATTTTTCTCGGTTTGGCACTCTGGTTTTGGGAGCCAATGGTTGGCAAAAAATCCATCAACAGGAAGTCTCTTTAAACTCTGGAGTTCAGCTAAAATTTGGCAATCCTAAGGGGGAGGCGGTAGAGTTTTTGGTTGAACATGAGTCTCTAACTTTAGGGGAACACAACTTCTAAGCCAATTGGCTTAAATTGTAATTGCTTGCGGAACTCTCAAAAATCGGCGTGTAGCTACCCACGTCAAATGCAATCAGGAGTAGCACGATGAGAAACGGAACTATGTCATCAGATTATTTTGAACATTCTCAATTTCAAGTCGAGCTAGACGACTTGCTAGATGCTGTCCTGAGTACTGACACGCCTTACCCCTGGGATTTCACAGACCCAGCCTCTGCCACTTATATAGAGAAATTAGAGCAAGAGTTTTCCTTGGATAGCTGGCTAGATGAAGAAATAGCTCAGCGATCGCAAGATTTCTTTGCTCGTTTGGACGGAATTTGGGCTCAAACTGCTTTGTCGCAGCGCTTCGCAGCTTGGGCACCCCAAAGTGTACTAAACGCGATCGTGCAGCAAGCTCAAAAGGTAGTAGCAAGCAATTTGTCCCTGGCTGACCAATTGATTCAGTGTGTGCAGGAAAGTCTACCCGATTGGAATGTCGATGACCTGCAGGTTTTGGCGCGTCCATTGGCCTATGCGATGCGGGGTGTAGAAACAGAAACTGCTCAGGTTGTGGAATCTACGCTTCAATCAGTGCGACCCTTGAGTTGGGAAGAGCTATCGGAACTAGAACAGGCCCGCCTGAGCTTGGCGATCGCTCGATGTGCTTTGGCCCAACTGCACCAAACTAATAGCACTGAAGCTGATGAGGATGGTGAGCAATAGTCTAAGCATCAACAAGCTCCGCTGTTTTTGGGTATAAAAAGTTGCTTTCAATAATTATATTCAACCATCCTCGCCTGATTGCATCATCGCCCAACTGGGCGAACTGAGCCAGAAAGGTACAGGGTGTAGGGGTGTAGGGGTTTAAGGTCTTGTCTAAGCTTTCTCGAAGCTGATTCAAGCTGCAAACAGGTGCTGGACTTAGTTATCCATGCGATCGCTGAAGGTGTAAGAGAAACATTAAGAGGAATTGGAAAGTCGAGTGGCAAAATTTTGGGAGCGGGTGGGTGATAATTGGCGAGCTTTCAGGATTGCTGCTGCTAAAAAAGCATAAGACACGACACCGACGATCATGAGCAACAAAGCGTTAATCGTGCCAGCAGCATTCCATAGAGCATGAAGGATGGCTGCGCTCAGGTAGCCAATTCCCAAAATAGACCAACGCTTTCTCGGCTTGAGCACACTCAGCCCAATGAAATAGCCTAAGTAGCCACTGTAGGCAATATGGCCTGCTACAGAGCCGAGCACTCTTGGAATTAGAAGTTGTAGTCCTTCCAAGGAACCCGATTGCTGCTCAATTTCTGGAACATATTGGCCCAACGTTTCCACTAGCGTAAATCCGGCGGCAGCAGCAGTGCCCAGCAAAATGCCATCGAGTGGCTCCCAAACTCCGATTTGTTCGCGCCAAGGCGATCGCACCAACCGACCAAGCCAGTAAGCCGTTAAAACTGGTAAAGCTTTCAGCAGTTCTTCCATCAAGCCTGCGCCAAAAAACATGCTGATTATGAGTCTAAAGAAGCCTACAGGTTCATTTGGGGTAGGAAGATGACCCGGCAGAACTTGTCGGAAAAAGACGATAAACGTAGACAAAATGGGGCTACGTAAAATCAACACCATAATGCCGAGAGCGCCAAACAAAACCCACCAAGGTTTGCGCTTACCACAGAGTTGGTAAACGAGATAATAAGCCACTCCTACTAGATAGGTAGCTAGCAGTAGATTGAAGGCGATGGGCTGACCAACCGCTGCAAACATCAAGACGACAAAGCCGACGGTAATGATGCCAGGAACAAGGTAAGCTTTGCGGGCTAGCTCTTTTCCAGTAGAAAGAATGGGAAAGAGCTGGGTCAAAGTGACTGAATCTGCTGGGGTCAGTTGAGCACCTCTGGCAGGCGGTACTGTCGCTGCATGAGCAGATTGACGCGGTGCAGAACTGCCGTATGAAGTAACTGCAAAGCGAGAGGCGACTGGAGGCTCAACGCGGTGGCACTCAAAGACAAAATCTGGCCCATTGTTGCCAAGGGTAATGCGATCGCCAATCTGCATGATCTGGCAACTTTGCAATCGTTGCCCATTCAGATAAGTGCCATTGGCGCTGTTGAGATCGCAAATCTCCCAGACGGGTTCTCTAGTCTGAGTTCTAAGATTTAGAATAGGGCGGATTTGGGCGTGACGCCGCGAAACCATCCCAAAAAGATTGGAGTCTAAAATAATTTGACAATAGGGATCACGCCCAACTGTCACTGACTCAGTGCGCGACAACGGGTAGCAAGGAGAGTTTCGTTCTGTTGAACCTAGAGGAGGAACTTGCCAGAGGAAAGCGACGTAAGGATCTTGACCCGTCATCGTCAGAAGGGCTGGATTTTAGCAGCTAGGCATATCTTGCCACACTTTTACTGGTTTGCTCTGGCATCTCGCACCGCTGCCAAGAAAAATATGGCCGTTAACGGGATGCTAATAGCCAGAATGACTCCTGTAATTAGCCCGCCTAGGTCTGGTTTGCCAGAAGCTAGCTCAAATACAGAACCGACGGCAGCGATCGCCGCTACACAAGAACCGCCTAGGAATACACCACTTTTAGGGGTCAATGCTGTCCCACCTTTAATTAAGCGTCAATAGTCAAGAATAGAGGCAATTAGCCACTCTATGCTTAAAGCGTGTTTAAGAAATCTAGGGATGGCCTGTGGATAGTCCTTGAGAAATTCCCAGCTATCTAAGCACCACCCCTCCAGAATCATTTCCGAATTTAGCCAATCACACTAAGCCATAGGCTTGACAGCTTGGGCTGAGAAACCATGCTTAGCCAACTCTTGATTCAGAGCGAGACCATTCTCGACACGATCTACAAATAACACACCATTTAAGTGATCCATTTCATGTTGAATGGCGCGAGCAAGCAGACCTGTCGCGCTAAGCTTTTGGGGCCGTCCGTACTCGTCTTTATAAGATACCTCGACCGCAGCAGGCCGCTTAACATCCAAATAAACTCCTGGAATGCTGAGGCAGCCTTCTTGAGCCACACAGATATCGCGACCCATATGCTTAACGCTGGGGTTGATCAAAATTAGCGGTTGGTTAGTGGGGTCGTCTGGTTCACAATCGATCACAATCAGCTGTTTCTGCACAGCCACTTGAGGAGCCGCTAACCCAATCCCGTCAGCGCTATACATCGTTTGCAGCATCTCACGAACCAATTCACGGATTTCTGCATCCACTTTGTTGATCCGCTTCGCTGGCTGACGCAAGACGCGATCGCCAAGATGGTGAATCTCTAAAGGCGGACTATCTAACTTTTTCTTTTCGACAAGAACCTCAGAAGTCATGAACGTATGCTCACAATTAGGGCTAAATTCCGGAATGATTCCGCTTTATATTCATCTTACCAACCCTTGCTCTGGATTGTCTGGGTAGAAAATGCTTAATTTTCTGATCTAAATTTACCTCTTGCTCTGGTTGCCTTAAAAGCAAGAGAGGTGTGGCAGTCCACACCTCTCTTGCTTTTAAAAATCACAGCCAACCCGACATCTGCGAGGAAGTAAGTTGGAGTGAGCTAGCTTTGTCAATGCTTCTATCTAAGCAATGGTGGGGTTTTGAACTGAAACATGGAGCGTGTAGCTATCGTTGGGTGTCAGTGGGGTTCCTGTAATGCCAACTCCAATGGTATTGGTTGAGTCAAATTTGGCAACACCAATGACATAACGACCAGAGGACGTGAAGTTGTAAGTCAAGAATGAGTCGTTGATGGAACTGCTACCAGGATCGGCTGTAGTCGCATCATCATTGGTGGACAGAAGGGTGCCGTTGCCGTCGAACAGGAAGATTTCCGTATCTAAAGCAGCAGTACCACCGCGATCGCCAAAGTCGATGTCGAAAATCCCTTGAGAACCTGCTGTAGCCGTGAATGAGTAGTAGTCGAAGTTGTTATCTCCTATGGCTTCAACCGAGGCATGAGGAATGGTTGTCGAATTGGTGATATTGGAGTTAGGGGCCACAGAGAAGCCAGCATCAAGAGCCTGAGCCACAATTAGATTCACGGTTGCTGAAGCAGTTCCACCTGCACCATCGCTGACAATGTAAGTGAAGCTGTCATTACCGTTGAAGTTAGCGCTTGGGTTGTAGGTGTACGTACCATCCGAATTGGTGGTTAAACTACCGCGTGACGGTTGAGTCACGCTAGCGATCGTGAGCACACCATCCACATCCGTATCATTGGCCAGCAAGGCAGCAGGACTAATCGAGGTTGATGTAGGAGCAGCGACTACAAGTAGATCACCTAGAGCTTTGGGCAAATCATTGACGGGGGTGATGGTGACATTGACCGTGGCAGAGGCGGTCCCGCCGTTACCATCACTGATGGTGTAGGTGAAGCTGTCAGAACCATTGAAGTTGGTTGTCGGGGTATAGCGGAAGGTACCGTTGTTGCTGATAACAGAGCCATGAACAGGATTAGTATTTCCGGTAATTGAGAGAGCATTACCCTCGACATCAATGTCGTTAGCTAGAGCCGCGATCGTGACAATGGTGTCTTCATTAGTGCTGACAGCATCGCTGATGGCAATGGGAGCATCATTGACCGGGGTGATGGTGACATTGACCGTGGCTGAGGCGGTTCCACTATTGCCATCACTGATGGTGTAGGTGAAGCTATCAGAGCCGTTAGCATTGGCAGTTGGGGTGTAAGTGAAGACCCCGTTGTTTTGGCTCAGGCTGCCTTTGGCCGGAGTGGAGAAGTTGTCAATCGTGAGGGTATTGCCTTCAGCATCGGTGTCATTCGTCAGGACAGGGATGGTAACAACAGTGTCTTCATTAGTGCTGACAGCATCGCTGATGGCAATGGGAGCATCATTGACCGGGGTGATGGTGACATTGACCGTGGCAGAGGCGGTTCCACCATTGCCATCACTGATGGTGTAGGTGAAGCTATCAGAGCCGTTGGCATTGGCATTGGGGGTGTAGATGAAGACGCCGTTGTTGTTGACCACAGAGCCAAGAGTGGGATTGACAGAGACTCCTGTAATCGAGAGGGCATTACCTTCGACATCGGTGTCATTCGTTAGGACAGGAATGGTGACAACAGTGTCCTCATTAGTGCTGACAGCATCGCTGATGGCAATGGGAGCATCATTGACCGGGGTGATGGTGACATTGACCGTGGCTGAGGCGGTTCCACTATTGCCATCACTGATGGTGTAGGTGAAGCTATCAGAGCCGTTAGCATTGGCAGTTGGGGTGTAAGTGAAGACCCCGTTGTTTTGGCTCAGGCTGCCTTTGGCCGGAGTGGAGAAGTTGTCAATCGTGAGGGTATTGCCTTCAGCATCGGTGTCATTCGTCAGGACAGGGATGGTAACAACAGTGTCTTCATTAGTGCTGACAGCATCGCTGATGGCAATGGGAGCATCATTGACCGGGGTGATGGTGACATTGACCGTGGCAGAGGCGGTTCCACCATTGCCATCACTGATGGTGTAGGTGAAGCTATCAGAGCCGTTGGCATTGGCATTGGGGGTGTAGATGAAGACGCCGTTGTTGTTGACCACAGAGCCAAGAGTGGGATTGACAGAGACTCCTGTAATCGAGAGGGCATTACCTTCGACATCGGTGTCATTCGTTAGGACAGGAATGGTGACAACAGTGTCCTCAGTGGTGCTTGCCGTATCGCTGATGGCAATGGGAGCATCATTGACCGGGGTGATGGTGACACTGACCGTGGCAGAGGCGGTTCCACCATTGCCATCACTGATGGTGTAGGTGAAGCTATCAGAGCCGTTGGCATTGGCATTGGGCGTGTAAGTGAAGACGCCGTTACTTTGGCTCAAGCTGCCTTGGGTCGGAGTGGAGAAGTTGTCAATCGTGAGAGCATTGCCTTCAGCATCGGTGTCATTTGTCAGGACAGGGATGGTGACAACAGTGTCCTCAGTGGTGCTTGCCGTATCGTTGAGGGCAATGGGTGGGTCGTTCACCGCGCTAACAGTGATGTTGACTGTGGCAGAAGCAGAGCCGCCGTTGCTATCTGTAATAGTGTAGGTGAAGCTGTCAGAGCCGTTGAAGTTGGTGTTGGGGGTGTATCGGAAGGTGCCATTCCCCTGATCAATGAGCTGACCATTAGCAGCTGAGGTACTACTGGTGAGGAAAAAGGTATTACCCTCAATGTCACTATCGTTGGCTAAGACATTGACAATTGTGACCTGTGTGTCTTCAGCGGTACTTGCTGTATCGTTGAGGGCAATGGGTGGGTCGTTCACCGCGTTAACAGTGATGTTGACAACGCCAGTGGTACTGCCTCCCCTGCCATCACTGATGGTGTAGGTGAAGCTATCAGAGCCGTTGAAGTCAGGATTAGGTATGTAATTAAATGAGCCGTTGTTGCGACTGTCTACTGTGCCGCTACTGGGCTGGGTGAAGCTAACAATTGCGATCGCGTCTTGGTCTGCATCTGTATCGTTAGTCAGTACATTAGTGATTAAAGCCACCGAATCTTCATTCGTGGTGACTGCGTCACTATTAGCAACAGGAATATCGTTGACTGACGTAACATTGACGTTGACCGTAGCGGTTGCGGTTCCACCACTACCATCTGTAATGGTGTAGGTGAAGCTATCAGAACCGTTAAAATTAGGGCTTGGAGTATAAGTAAAGGTTTGGTTGCCGTTATCCCTGACGACGCCATTTAATGCTGGACCAAAGCTATTAATTAGCAGTTGCTGTTGGTCTGCATCACTATCGTTTCTAAGGAGATCACTAGGACTAATGAGTAGTTCTGTGTCTTCACTGGTCGTGAATGCATCATTATTGGCAACAGGAATATCTTGAACTGAGTTGACGACTAGGGCGACGGTAGCAGTTGTAGAACTACCTTTGCCATCGGTAACAACATAAGTAAAACTATCACTGCCACTAAAGTTGGCAGTAGGTGTGTATGTAAGAGTCCCATTACTACTCGCCAGCGTGCCTCGTCCTGGCTGGGAGAAGCTAGTAATTAGAAGGGTATCTTGGTCAGCATCGCTGTCATTAGATAACAGGTTTGCTCGACTAAAGGTAACAGATGTATCCTCATTTGTCGTAATGATATCGTTACCTGCGATCGGTGCATCGTTGATCGCGTTAACGTTCAGAGTGACAACCGCACTTGTATTACCACCCCGACCATCTGTAATGGTGTAGGTGAAGCTATCAGAACCGTTGAAATTGGCATTGGGGGTGTAGGTATAGGAGCCTCCAAGGTCAACGACTCTACCGTTTAGAGGCTGAGTAAAGCCTGTAATTAAAATAGGATTGCCATCAGCGTCAGTATCATTGTTTAACAACGTAGCTCGACTGAAACTGACTCGCGTATCCTCATCGGTAGTGAAAGTATCATTACCCGCTATGGGCACATCATTGATCGAACGAACAGTGAGGTTAACGGTGCCAGCGACTGTAGTGCCGTCACCATCTGTAATCGTGTAAGTAAAACTATCTGTGCCGTTGAAGTTGGACTTGGGATTGTAGGTGAAGGTGCCATTACCCAATCCTTCAACAGTACCGTTTGTAGGCTGAGTAAAGCTATTAAAAAAGAAGGGATCGTTCTCAGGGTCGAAATCGTTACTTAGTAGCTGATTACTTGTGAAGCTAAGTTGAGTATCTTCGTCTGTGGTAAAAGCATCGTTACCTGCAACCGGCGTGTCTGGGCTGGGATTGATGCTGATGCTAACGGTGCTGCTGACGAAACCACCATAGCCATCGCTCACTGTGTAACTAAAGCTATCAATTCCCTCGTAGTTTAAATTTGGTGTATAGGAGAATGTTCCATTGTCGTTACTGGCTAGTACTCCATTACCAGGCTGAGTAAAGCTAGAGATGATGAGGCGATCGCCATTGGGGTCGGTGTCGTTGGCCAGGAGATTTGGGGTGATGGTCAGGGTGTCTTCGTTGGCGGTGAGACTATCACTACCGATGACAGGCGGGGTATTGACAGCACTTCTGCGCTCCTGCTGGCCAAAGAGCAGATAATGGCGGAAGCCACTCGCGAAAGAGCCATTGGTAACCGCAGCAGCAATGTCAGGATTATGGTCTAGGTAGAAGCGTTCGTCATAGCGAAGGCTAGGATTGCGGCTAAACTGCGAATCGACTTCAAACTGACCAAACTTGACAAAGTGTTCAAAGCCGCTACTGAAGGTGCCACTGCGAACTGCTTCTGCAACATCCGAGTTGTTGGACAAATAGAAGAGCTCGTCAAAGAGGGGACCGGGCAAGCGGGCAGGGCTGTTGCTGAGTTCAAACTGACCAGCTTGGATAAAGTGCTGGAAGCCACTGCTAAAAGAACCTGCTTGGACAGCAGCAGCTACATCGGGGTTATTAGCCAGGTAGAAGGCTTCATTAAACAAGGGGCTAGGAGCGCGGCTGGGGCTGTTGCTGAGTTCAAACTGACCAGCTTGGATGAAGTGCTGAAAACCACTGCTAAAAAAACCTGCTTGGACTGCTTGTGCAACATCAGGGTTGTTGACGAGATAAAAACTTTCCTCGAAGAGGTCGCTGAAACTGAGACTCATGCAATTTACCTACTGAAGCGTGAAGTGAAGATGAAGAGATGCTACATCGAATCCTTTGAAGGCGTAGTTTAGATTTGCGATGGAGCTCTAAAAATTTTGATCTGTTTTGATCTGTGATTATGGATAGAAAAGCCAGCTAGCTAGAAACACTGCCTCAACTGCGATCGCAGTTGAGGCAGTGTTAGGGCTAGAAAACGACAGCTTCCAAATGGTTAGAAGGCCGATGTAGGATGACCTTCAACAGAGATGTGAAGGTTGTAAGTTTGGCCAGAATTTGGTGGGTTACCAAATATCTGACCACCCGAGAAGCCAGCCCCGCTCTGAGCAACTCCAACTATATATAGCTGACCTGCTGTGAGATTGCTGGCTTTGATATAAGCATCAAGGCCCGATGTACTACCACCTGCACCCAATGCAGTCGAAGCATTATCGTTTCGAGCGACAAGAGCACCCGTTTGATCGAAGAGGAATAGTTCCGTATCGATCGACCCTGTTGGTTTCGCACCGAAGTCAATATCAAGAATTGCTGTACTTCCTCCCGCAGTAAAGGCGTAGTAATCAAACGTGCCATCTCCTGCTACGTTCAAGATACTTGCATGAGGAATGGTAGTGGCGTTCTCAATGTTACTGTCAGGGTTCAGAGAATAGCTGGAGCGACTATCAACGTCGCGAGCTACCACAAGATTGACCGTACCTGTCGAGGTACCACCCTGAGCATCACGAACGATATAGCTAAAGCTATCGTTGCCATTAAAGTTTGCTCTTGGTGTGTAATTGAACCCAGTGTTACTTCGAGTAATGCTGCCATTAGTTGGGGAACTAGCAAGGCCAATAATCCTCAAACTGCTTTGCAGATCATCATCATCAAAGTCGTTAGCCAAGAGATTAGCATCGCTAATCGGACGAGAAACTCCTTCACCAACAATAAAGTAGTCAGTTCCTGTAATCGGCAAGTCATTCACCGCCGCGATCGCAACGTTGACTGTAGCTGTAGCTGTGCCCCCACTGCCATCAGAGATGGTGTAGGTAAAGCTATCGGTGCCACTAAAGTTAGGGTTAGGAGTATAGCTGAAGGTGCCATTGCCATTGTCTGTAACAGCTCCGTTGCTACCTTGGCTAGAACTACTAATCGTTAGTAGATCACCATCACCATCTGTATCGTTCAGCAACACATTGACGGTAGTAACTGTGGTGTCTTCACTAGTAGTGACGGAATCATTCACAGCGATTGGTAGGTCGTTGATTGGGTTGATATTGATGTTGACCGTAGCTGCCGCCGTACCTCCGTTAGCATCATTCACAATGTAGATAAAGCTATCTGAACCATTGGCATTTGCATTCGGAGTGTAGGTGAAGGAACCATTACCTGTACTTGTGACGCTCCCCTTACCAGGATCAGTGAAGTTGATCACAATGAGCGAATCACCATCTACATCCGTGTCGTTAGTAAACACATTAAATGTTGCTGGTGTGTCTTCATTAGTGGTCACGCTGTCGTTGACTGCTAGAGGAGCATCATTCAGAGGGTTAATCGTGACATTCACAGTACCGGTCGAGGTGCCACCTCTTCCATCTGTAATGCTGTAGGTAAAGCTGTCTGTCCCACTCGTATTCGCATTTGGGGTGTACGTAATGGCGCCATTGTTATTTCGCACCACGCCCCGAGCAGCCTGACTAAAGCTGAACAGCGTAATTGGGTCGCTGTCGCCATCGGTGTCATTAGCAATGACGTTGATGCTGCCTGTGGTGTCTTCATCTAGAGTCAGCGCATCATTGACAGCCAGTGGTACATCGTTGATTGAGGTGATGTTGATAGTGACTGAGGCGCTAGCAGACCCACCATTGCCATCGTCGATGATGTAGGTGAAACTGTCGGTGCCGTTAGCATTGGCATTCGGCTGATAGCTGAAGGTGCCGTTATTGAATTGCAGCGTTCCCTTAGTCGCATCAGTGAAGTTGATGATGGTTAGAGTGTCACCATCAGCATCAGTGTCATTAGCTAGAACGTTAATAGGAGTTACAGCTGCATCCTCGTTGATGCTCAGGGTGTCATTGCGAGCAATAGGGGCATCGTTAATCGAGTTGACTCCGACGCTGACCGTGGCATTGGCCGTTGCTCCTGCTGCATCTCGGACGGTGTAGGTGAAGCTGTCAGAGCCATTGAAGTTGGTCAGAGGCTGGTAGGAGAAGTTGCCATTGCCCAGGTTTCTCACCGTACCGCGAGCCGCTTGAGTGAAGCTGAGGACACTGAAGGTGTTATCTGCATCGGTGTCATTGGCAATGACGTTGATGCTGCCTGTGGTGTCTTCATCTAGGGTCAGCGCATCATTGACGGCCAGAGGCGCATCGTTGAGGGAGCGAATGGTGAGGTTCACTGTGGCACTGGCAGAGCCGCCTTGACCATCATCAATGATGTAGGTGAAGCTATCGGTGCCGTTAGCATTGGCATTCGGCTGATAACTGAAGGTGCCGTTGGCGTTGTCAATCAGGGTGCCCTTGCCAGCATCTGTGAAGCTGACGATGGTGAGGGGGTCACGGTCTACATCTGTGTCATTGGCAATGACATTAATCAGAGTTACAGCTGCATCCTCGTTGATGCTCAGGGTGTCATTGCGAGCAATGGGGGCATCGTTAATCGAGTTGACTCCGACGCTGACCGTGGCATTGGCCGTTGCTCCTGCTGCATCTCGGACGGTGTAGGTGAAGCTATCAGAGCCGTTGAAGTTGGTCAGAGGTTGATAGGAGAAATTACCGTTACCAAGGTTGCGGACTGTGCCGCGAGCCGCTTGAGTGAAGCTGAGGACGCTGAAGGTGTTATCTGCATCGGTGTCATTAGCAATGACGTTAACTCTGCCTAGAGTGTCTTCGTCCAGCGTCAAGCTGTCGTTAGCTGCCAGAGGCGCATCGTTGAGGGAGCGAATGGTGAGGTTCACCGTGGCACTGGCAGAGCCGCCTTGACCATCATCAATGATGTAGGTGAAGCTGTCGGTGCCGTTAGCATTGGCATTCGGCTGGTAGCTGAAGGTGCCGTTGGCGTTGTCAATCAGGGTGCCCTTGCCAGCATCTGTGAAGCTGACGATGGTGAGGGGGTCACGGTCTACATCTGTGTCATTGGCAATGACATTAATCAGAGTTACAGCTGCATCCTCGTTGATGCTCAGGGTGTTATTGCGAGCAATAGGGGCATCGTTAATCGAGTTGACTCCGACGCTGACCGTGGCATTGGCCGTTGCTCCTGCTGCATCTCGGACGGTGTAGGTGAAGCTATCAGAGCCGTTGAAGTTGGTCAGAGGCTGGTAGGAGAAGTTGCCATTGCCCAGGTTTCTCACCGTACCGCGAGCCGCTTGAGTGAAGCTGAGGACACTGAAGGTGTTATCTGCATCGGTGTCATTGGCAATGACGTTGATGCTGCCTGTGGTGTCTTCATCTAGGGTCAGCGCATCATTGACGGCCAGAGGCGCATCGTTGAGGGAGCGAATGGTGAGGTTCACTGTGGCACTGGCAGAGCCGCCTTGACCATCATCAATGATGTAGGTGAAGCTATCGGTGCCGTTAGCATTGGCATTCGGCTGATAACTGAAGGTGCCGTTGGCGTTGTCAATCAGGGTGCCTTTGCCAGCATCAGTGAAGCTGACGATGGTGAGGGGGTCACGGTCTACATCGGTGTCATTGGCAATGACATTAATTAGAGTTACAGCTGCATCCTCGTTGATGCTCAGGGTGTCATTGCGAGCAATGGGGGCATCGTTAATCGAGTTGACTCCGACACTGACCGTGGCATTGGCCGTTGCTCCTGCTGCATCTCGGACGGTGTAGGTGAAGCTATCAGAACCGTTGAAGTTGGTCAGAGGTTGATAGGAGAAGTTGCCATTGCCCAGGTTCCTCACCGTGCCGCGAGCCGCTTGAGTGAAGCTGAGGACGCTGAAGGTGTTATCTGCATCGGTGTCATTAGCAATGACGTTAACTCTGCCTAGAGTGTCTTCGTCCAGCGTCAAGCTGTCGTTAGCTGCCAGAGGCGCATCGTTGAGGGAGCGAATGGTGATGTTTACTGTGGCACTGGCAGAGCCGCCTTGACCATCATCAATGATGTAGGTGAAGCTATCGGTGCCATTAGCATTGGCATTCGGCTGATAGCTGAAGGCGCCATTCTCCAAGAGCAGGGTTCCCTTGGTAGCCTCTGTGAAGTTAATCACAGTCAGTGCATCCCCATCAACATCCGTGTCATTAACGAGGATATTAATAGGAGTAGCTGCAGCATCCTCGTTAATCGTTAGGCTGTCATTACGAGCAATAGGCGCATCGTTAACCGAGTTGACAGTGACATTGACAGTGCTAGTGGCAGTAGCACCTCTGCTATCGCGAATGGTGTAGCTGAAGTTGTCGGAGCCGTTGAAGTTAGTTCGAGGTTGATAGGAGAAATTACCGTTACCAAGGTTGCGGACTGTGCCGCGAGTCGCTGGAGTGAAGCTGAGGACACTAAATGTATCGCCATCAACGTCGCTATCATTGACTAGGACATTGATGTTGCCAAGGGTGTCTTCGTTGGTGACTAGCTCATCACTATTGGCTGCTGGTGCGTCATTAACGGGTCGAATGGTGAGATTGACAGATGCTGTCGCTGTGCCCCCTCGGCCATCGTCAATGACATAGGTGAAGCTATCAGAGCCATTGAAGTTTTCATTGGCTTGATATATGAAGGTGCCATTATTGTTTGTCAGGGTACCATTGGCAGCTTCTGTGAATTCAGTGACAGTCAACGCATCACTTTCAATATCAGTGTCATTGGCGACCACGCTAAAAGTGAACGCTGTATCTTCGTTGCCTGTGAAGCTGTCATTTCTGGCAATTGGTGAGTCGTTGATGTCCCCTACATTAATGCCAACGGTGGCGAAAGCAGTACCTCCTCTACCGTCATTGACTCGGTAGGTGAAGCTATCACTGCCGAAGAAGTTGAGCCTTGGTGTGTAAGTAAAGACTCCATTATTGTTGTTGACAACAGTACCGTTTCTAGGGTTAGTCCCTACGGAGAACGTTAGTGGATCACCATCAACATCGCTGGCATTATCTAGCAGGTTGATCGCGATCGCGGTTTCCTCAGCAGTACTGACATCTTCAGCGGTTGCTGTCGGTGCATCATTAAGAGGTGTGACCCTTAGGAGAACGGTTGCTTCAGCCGTACCCCCTTGACCGTCATCAACTACATAAGTAAAGCTGTCGGTGCCGTTAAATTCGGCATTTGGCGTGTACGAGAAAGTGCCGTCTCCGTTATTAACAACAATGCCGTTAGTTGGGTCACTATTGCTTGATATAGAGAGGAGATTTCGATCAACGTCGGTATCGTTAGCCAAGACATTCGGAATAGTGACACTACCCGGATCTTCGCTAGTTGTAAAACTATCGTTGCGAGCTATTGGTGCATCATTGACATTATCCACAGTAATTACAACTGTAGAAGCAGCCGTTCCTCCCCTACCGTCATTAACCGTGTAGGTAAAGCTATCACTGCGAAAGAAGTCAACATTTGGCGTGTAGGTGAAAGTCCCATCACCATTGTTAGCGACTACCCCATTTCTAGGATTGGTTGCTGTGGCAAAGGTCAGAACGTCACCATCCACGTCACTCACGTTATCGGTGAGATCAATGGTGACGGCTTCTTCCTCATTTGTGGTGACTGCATCAGGTGTTGCTGTAGGTCGATCATTAATGGGATTAACGGTCACAATTACCGTAGCTGAACCGGTGTCACCACTTGGATCAGCAGCCGTATAGGTAAAGCTATCTGTCCCGCTAAAGTTAGTGGGAGCCTGGTAAGTGAAGCTACCATTGTTATTGACAACGACAGTTCCACCTTGAACGCTGTTGGTGTCAGAAACGCTAACAATCAGGCGATCGCCATCAATATCAGTGTCATTTCTAAGGACGCCATTTGTACCAGTGATTGAAATCCGACCGTCTTCGTTAACGGTGTAGGCGTCATCCCGCGCTGTGGGCGCATCGTTAACAGGGGCGATCGTAATGTTGGCAACCCCCGTGGCAGTGCCGCCTCGACCATCACTAATGGTATAGCTGAAGCTATCAGTACCACTGATATTAGAATTCGGCGTGTAGAAATAGGTACCATCTCCCTGATCTACCAGTGAACCTCGGCTCGGCTGTGCAAAGCCAGTGATGAATAAGCTATCGCCATCCGGATCTGAATCATTACCCAGTAGCGTCGGATCGATCGTGATTAGAGTGGGAGTATCTTCGTTGGTTGCGATCGCATCATTAACAGCAATGGGAGCATCGTTAGCCGAGTTGACAACAATGTTGACTGTTGCGCTTGCCGTGCCACCATTGACGTTATCTCTGATCGTGTAAGTAAAGCTATCACTGCCGTTGAAATTGGCGTTTGGCGTATAGGTAAACGCGCCAGTCCCATTACGGCTTAAGCTGCCTTGTGCAGGCTGGCTAAAGGTACTGATGCTGAATGGATCGCCATCACCATCACTATCATTCGCCGTCAGAACATTACTGCTAAAGCTAAGGCGTGTATCCTCATTAGTTGTAATTGCATCGTTATTAGCAACCAATGGGTCTTGAATAGAGTTAACAACAATGCGAACGGTCGTTGAAGCCGTCCCCCCATTGCCATCACTAATGGTATAGCTGAAGCTATCAGTACCATTGAAGTTCGTTCTTGGCGTATAAACAAACGTGCCATTACTTGAGCTAGTTAGTGCTCCATTGGCTGGCGATGTATTGCTGAGAAGGGTAATCAGGTCACCCTCAGCATCTGTATCGTTAGCCAAGACATTAAAGCTAGCGCTAGCTACATCTTCATCCGTTGTGACACTATCAGGACTAGCAACGGGAGGACCATCGTTAATTGAGACAATGGTTAAGTTGACAACCCCTAAGGCTGTACCACCGTTGCCATCGCTAACTACATAAGTAAAGCTATCGGTACCATTGATATTGGCATTAGGGGTGTAGGTATAGGTTCCATTATTGCTGTTGGTAAGTGAACCTCTAGATGGTGAACCTACACTGGTAATGGAAAGGATATCGCCTGGGTCTGGATCTGTATCGTTGTTGAGAAGAGTCGTACCGCTGATCAGAACCGCTGTGTCTTCATTCGTCGTAACTCCATCAGCACCAGGAACTGGGGGGCCGTCATTGACTGGAGCAACTGCAATGTTGACTGTGGCCGAAGCTGTAGCACCTCTGCCGTCAGTAATGGTGTAAGTAAAGCTATCGCTACCACTAAAGTTGGAGCCAGGGGTATAGGTAAGGAATCCATTGCCGTTGTCAGCAACGCGGCCATTTCTAGCTTGGCTAAAGCCAGTAATGATTTTTGGATCTCCATCAGCATCAGAATCATTAGCTAGCAAGGTGGCTGTGCTAATGGGGAGTGCAGTATCTTCAGTCGCACTAACAACATCGTTAGTTGCTACAGGTATATCGTTAATGGAGTTAACGGTTAGCCTGACGGTAGCAGTTGTACTGCCGCCTGCACTATCACGAATGCTGTAAGTAAAGCTGTCTGTGCCGTTGAAGTTAGGGGCAGGGTTGTAAGTGAATGTGCCATCGCCATTTCCAACGACACTGCCTCGGCTCGGTTGAGTAAAGCCGTTTAGGAAGATTTGTTCGCCATCAGGATCAACATCATTCGCGGTTAAGTCAGTAAACCTGAATGGGAACGGCGTGTCTTCATTAGTGGTAATTGTATCGTTACCAGCGATCGGCGCATCTTGAACTGGGTTGACTGTGACATTAACTGTCGCTGAGGAGGTTCCTGTTCGGCCGTCGTTAATAATGTAAGTAAAGCTATCAGTACCGTTGCTGTTGGGGTTAGGAGTGTAAGTTAGGGTGCCGTTGTTGTTGGTGACGCTGCCTTTTGTCGGTGAACTGAAGCTAGTAACGGTGAGAGGATTTCGGTCAGCATCGGTATCATTTGCCAGAACATTAATTGTTCCTGGGGTGTCCTCATTAATGGCTAAGGAGTCGTTGGCTGCAACTGGTGGATTGTTGACTAAATTAACGGTGAGGTTAACAGTTGCAGATGAGAGTCCTCCCTGCCCATCGCTGATGGTGTAGACAAAGCTATCACTGCCAAAAAAGCCAGCTTGTGGGGAATAATTAAACGAGCCATTGCCACTTGTTAGGGTGCCATTAGTAGGTTGGCGACTGACACCTGTAATAGTGAGAGGATTATTATCAATGTCACTATCATTAGCTAGCAGGTTAGCAAAGTTGATGAGCGCAGTCGTATCCTGGTTGGTGATAACTGCATCATTACCAGCAACAGGCGCATCATTAATGGGGTTAACAGTAAAAGTGACGGTATTGCTAACTATACCCCCATAAGTATCACTAATGGTGTAGGAGAAAACGTCAGTGCCACTGAAGTTAGGCTGTGGAGTGTAAGTTAGAGTGCCGTCATTGTTATTAGTTAATGAGCCACCACCAGGCTGAGTAAAGCTAGAAATAATTAAGCGATCGCCGTTGGGGTCGCTGTCATTAGTGAGCAAGTTGGGGGTGATACTAATTGTGTCTTCGTTGAAACTGAAGCTGTCAATCCCAATCACAGGAGGAGTGTTAACAGCACTGCGGCCTTCCGCCTGCCCAAACAAGATGTAATGGCGGAAGCCGCTGGCAAACGAACCATTGGCAACCGCAGCAGCAATGTCAGGATTGTGGTCTAAGTAGAAGCGTTCGTCATAGCGAAGGCTAGGATTGCGGCTAAACCGCGAATCGACTTCAAACTGACCAAACCTAACAAAGTGTTCAAAGCCGCTACTGAAGGTGCCACTGCGAACTGCTTCAACAACATCTAAGTTGTTGGACAAATAGAAGAGCTCGTCAAAGATGGGACTGGGCAAGCGGGTAGGGCTGTCGCTCAGCTCAAACTGACCAGCTTCGATAAAGTGCTGGAAGCCACTGCTAAAAGAACCTGCTTGGACAGCAGCAGCTACATCGGGGTTATTAGCCAGGTAGAAGGCTTCATTAAACAAGGGGCTAGGAGCACGGCTAGGAGCGCTGGTGAGCTCAAATTGTCCAACTTGAATAAAGTGCTGGAAGCCGCTGCTAAAAGAACCTGCTTGGACTGCTTGTGCAACATCAGGGTTATTGGCGAGGTAAAAACTTTCCTCGAAGAGGTCGCTGAAACTGAGACTCATGCAATTTACCTACTGAAGCGCGAAGTTAAGATAGAGAGCTGAAAGGCAAAACTGAAAATATTTAAAGAGGCACCAATATAAATCAGGATGGACAGAATCGGTGTCAGAATTAACACTGTGATGATCTAAAAATTATTTCGAATTGTCAGTAACTCCAAAGACGTGAGGAAGTGTGTTTCGATTTCTAACGAAGTTGGACTATTTATTGCGTGAGACACTGCTCGGTCTCCGTCGGGGAGGATGGATGAACTGGGCAGCAATCAGTACCGTAACGGTGCTGCTCTTCTTGTTTGGCATTAGCTTACAGGCGTCCTGGCAACTGGAGGGCTTGCTAGGCCAGTTTGGGAGTCAATTAGAGGTGTCGGTTTACCTCAGTACAGGGGTGGAAGCAACAACGCTGGAACCCATTGTGCAGGCCATGCCAGAAGTAATTGCTGTGAAGGCAGTCTCTAAAGAAGAAGCTTGGATGGCCTTGGTCAAAGAAATGGGGATTTCAGACATTACAGGCGCAACGCAGCAACTGAACGGCAATCCTCTCGTAGATGAACTCAAGGTGAAAGCCCGCACCTCTAAGGGCGTACCAACTTTGGCTGAGCAGTTGAGAAAATTGCAAGGTGTTGAAGCAGTCCAATATGTAGATGAGGCAGTTAAGCGGATTGCTCAACTCAATCAAGGATTGAACTGGATCAGCTTCACAATCACAAGCGTATTAACACTTACGGCGATCGCAGTGATTACGACCACGATTCGCTTGATTGTGATGGCGAGACGAAGAGAAATTGAGATTATGCAGTTGGTAGGAGCCACGACAGCCTGGATTTATTTACCCTTTATTTTGCAAGGGATTACCTTTGGCATTGCTGGTGCTGCGATCGCTTGGGCCTTGATTAAGGCGGTTCAGCGCTTTCTAGGAAATTTATTGGCTCAACAACCTGATCTAATTCAGTTTTTAGCAGCTGGCGTTCAACTCAGTCCTATGAAGCTGCTATTACTGCCATTTGTGCTGGTAAGCTTTGGCGGATTAGTTGGTTTGATGGGTAGCTTATTGGCTGTGCGTCGATTTGCCGTGCGCTAGGGACTAACAATGAAATCCCAGTGGGAATGCTTGCTACAAAACTTAGGAGAATGGCAGGGGTCGTTCACTCAGCTCACCCCTGATGGAGAGGTACTAGCCGATATTCCCACGCTTGTCGCCTTTGAAGGCATTAACAATAATCAAACGATGCGACAGCTAGTGCGCCGTTTTTTACCTAGTCAAAATAGCTCCGAGGAGCTAGAACCCCAAGACAAAGTTTTAGAGTATAGCTCTCTCAATCGAGGCACCCTCTTCTTTGAGAATGGAGCGTTTTCCCAAGGCTCTCTTCAGTTAGGACCGTTTGCTGAGTTTGGAGCTGAATTAGGTTTAATTGCTGGGAACCAACGATTGCGCTTGGTGCAGTTGTTTAACCGCGAGGGGAGCTTACACCAATTAACTCTGATTCGCGAGACACGATCTGGAACCGAAGCTGTGGAGCGGCCTCCCCTACAATTAGATGATCTGCTAGGAGAATGGCAAGGAGAGGCAGTAACTATTTATCCAGACTGGCGATCGCCGGATACGTATCCCACTCGCTTAAAACTGCATCAAGATAGCGCTGATCGATTGACACAGCAATTAACGTTTGGCGAAGGAGATGCAGCGCGTACCATCACATCAACAACTAAGATTGATGGCTCTATCCTCCATTTCGATCAAAGTGCTCAAGCAGTGCAAGTTTTGTTTTTGCCTGATGGTGCCTCTTCCAATTGTCCTCAGCACCTGAAAGTTGGGCAGCCGTTTGTCTTAGAGGTGGGTTGGTTGATTGAGCCTCATCTGCGGCAACGCATGGTTCGTCGCTACGACTCTCAGGGAGGTTGGAGTAGTCTCACTCTAGTGACTGAGCAAAAGGTTTCGGCTTAAAGCTGCATCAGTCGATGCTCACTCCTCTAAAAGTCGTTGGGCGTTTGCGTCCTACCACAGGGGCAACCTCAACTTCACGCTCTTGAATTCGATGAGGTTGGAAGTACTTTTGCCACATATCAGGGGCATTCAGAGTTTCACCCCCGTGAGAGGTGAGACGTTGCCGTACTTTGCATAATACGGGCGTGTTAACGCAAGCTCCCGAAATGATCACT
Organism: Trichocoleus desertorum ATA4-8-CV12; assembly: GCA_019358975.1. Taxonomy (NCBI): domain Bacteria; kingdom Bacillati; phylum Cyanobacteriota; class Cyanophyceae; order Leptolyngbyales; family Trichocoleusaceae; genus Trichocoleus; species Trichocoleus desertorum. Next base: position 75,524 of record JAHHIL010000006.1, on the reverse strand, counting down.
TGTCCCTTAGTCAGAGCAGGTAGCTCCTTGAGCAAGTCTCGGCCTGCTGCCTCAACGCCGTACTTCAAACTTTCCTGATCCACAGGGTTGACAATCCGCATCAGAAACTGGCTCATACATTGAGACAGGACGTCGGCATCAAGCTTACCCGGACGTTGCGTGATCAGCCCCACCCCTAAGCCAAACTTGCGGCCCTCACTCAGGATTGTTCGCAGCACGGCCTTACAACGAGACGGTTCATGAGCTGGGGCAAAGCGATGGGCTTCCTCAATCAAAATAAACACAGGGTAAGGTAAGTAGTTCTCATCTTCAGGAGTCAGAAGTTCCTTTTGTGTATTCATTCGAGCATGATTGGCTTGACGCAGAACAGCCGCACAAATTACCTGCTGCTCTTCTTGACTAATTTCATTCATCTGCAAGACAGTCACTTGTCCTGGGGCAAACAAATCTTTAGGCGTTAAATGCTCAAAAGCATGAAAGTAGGGCGATCGCTCCAGCCGCTCTAACTTCCACTCTAGCGCCGGAGCTGAAGAACCCGCTTTCTCGTTGCCTTCCTCATCGGTTTGCTTATCTGCTTCATAAACAGCAGCAATCAAATCTTGCACGTCCCAGCGGTACTCTCCGCGTTTATGCCGCTTCACTAGATTAAAGGCTTTATTGAGAATCGACTGTTGGCGATCGCTCATCTCTGGTAACAACATCAAAATGTCGTAATAATCCAAAGACGAAATCCGAATCCGAATACTGTCAGGACGTAAAATCTTGACTTCAGGTGAGTAGCCATCGGCAGCGAAAGCAGGATGGCCACGCATTTGCTCTAACGTGCTGTATTCGCCGTGAGGATCAAAAATCAGCACCGCAGCTCGATTGTAAGGCCGTAGTAACTCCTCAACTAGCACTCCTGCGGTGTAAGACTTGCCAGATCCTGTGCCCGCTAGAATTGCCATGTGTGTACTGACTAGTTCTTTCACATCCAGCACGATTGGAACTGCCTCACCTTCCCGTAGCAAAATTGAGCCAATTTGAGCTGCACCAATTTCATTCGGCTGCTTTTTGTTGAGAATTTGCTGTAGAAGTTCGTCACTTGCTAAATGAACCTTGGCTCCTGGATCAGGGCTTTTACGGGGGTTCATGAAGCCAAGATTACGGTCAAAGTAACCGACCACTTCAACGGTTACTTCGTAAATCTCTGGATTGGGATAGGCAAAGCCCACCAAGGCCGCGATTGCCTCTGGACTGATCTCTGTGTCTGCAAAGATCCGGTCTGGCAAGTGATCAATCAGACGTAGAGCCGCAATTTTGCCTAAAATTTGCAGTGTCGTTGATGCTTTAACCCCAGATGCCTGTAGTTGCACCTCGTAGTAGACAAACTCACCAATCTTGACCTGCCGATTATCTGTAGTGATGAACACGTATTGATTTCCGTTTTCTCCCGGTCCCTTCACAGTTCCAATCACATTGGGAGTGGGTTGCCTGACCGAAGAAAGTTGTTTGGCGGTCATACGAAGTCTCTACAGCAACAGCAGTTCTTATGTATCAACATAACGGCAAAGCTGCAATATTTGACTTTAATCAAAAATCGCAGGGAAATCACGGTTACTTTTGCCGTTGAGGTCAGTGTACTCTGAGGCGAATGGCATCTGGAAAGTAAACACAAATCAACAATTTTTTACTTCTAAATCGAGCCCCTCAGCCTGCTAAAGACCGAGTAGAGATGGGAATCCTAATCTTAAGCAGGGGAGTTACGTCGGTAAAGCTAGGTGAGATTTTGTAGTTCATGATGGACTCACAGGAAACAACAGGACTTGCTGCACAGCACTCAAGAAGTGTTTCCAAGCATCATGTATTACAGAACCAGTGCGGCCCCACTCCGCCGCTAGAAACATTGCTACCAGTAGAATTGCAGGCACCTATTGCGACTACAAGTACTTTGCCATCGCCTCCCTCAAAAAAATTGGTCTTGGCGCAGGAGACCCTGCCTTCATCTATGCCCCATGTTGTAGGCAATGTCTCTCTTCTGCAAAAGTTGAACCGTATCTTGGTTACTGCTACTGAACCAGAAGCAGTCTTACAACAAATTGCTCAAGTTTTAGGAGAAACATTTCAGGCTGATTGTTACTTAGCCGTTTGCTGGAATCATGAGATTGTGCCTCAGGCGCTTTATTGGTGGCAAGCTCTAGAGCATAGAGTCGTATGTGATTCTTCAGTGGGTATTGCCCAGCATCCTGTTCTCCAAACTATCCTGCACTGTGCTTCTAGTGCTTCTAAGAGCTTGTGTAGTCTTTCTGATCTACAAGCTGTTCAATCTGAGATAGGGGTTGATTGGCAGTGGGATGGCCCACCCGTTCATGCACTTTTGGGTAGTACAACCCAATTTCAAGGCCAGCAGAATGGCATAGTCGGTTTAATCCGTTCGCAGCCTCACGACTGGACAGATAAGGAAATTACAAATCTAAATAATGTGTTAGATCAAGTTGCGATCGCGATCTCACAGTTTCATGCTCAACAGCGAATCCGACAGCAAGATGATCGGCAAGCTTTAGTTGATCAGCTAACTGTAGCTATCCGTAATGCCGTAGAACTGAATCAAATTCTGAGGTTGGCAACTTCTGGAGCAGCCCAGGCCCTCCAAGCCGATCGCAGCTTGATCTTAATGCTCAAGTATTCTGACCCGGTGGTTAAAAGCCGATCGTTAGAGCGATCGCTGCGAGTTAAAGCTACAGTTGTCTCCGAATGGTTCAAACCGGAGGGCGGGAATGGTCTTGAGTTAGCTACCTTAGATCCCTCTCTGAACGAAGGATTTTGGTTGTCAGAATGTATACTTTGTCAGCAAGCATTTACAAACTCTGGCAGTCCGGTCGTGCTGACGAACGGGTACGAATCCACCGATACGGCTCGTAGGGCAGGTGTGGCCCCCATTTTTACTCCTCATGCCTTCCCCGCTCTTTTGATGATTCCCCTAGAAAACCAAGGGACTATTTTAGGATTTCTAGTTCTCCAGCATCGCCAGCCTCGGCACTGGCAACCAGAAGAACTGAAACTGACAGAGCTGGTTGGGGCTCAAGTGAGTACTGCCATTATTCAGTCGCAAACCTTACGCCAAGTGCAAGCTTTAGCAGAAGAACGTACCGTTCAACTACAGCGAAGTTTAGAAGTTCAAGCCAAGCTCTACGAGAGAACTCGCAAGCAAATCGACCAGCTACGGCAACTTAACCAGCTCAAAGATGAGTTTTTGAGCACTATGAGCCATGAGCTGCTGACGCCTTTAACCAGTATGACTTTAGCAATTCGGATGTTACGCCAAGCAGAGTTAACACCGGAGCGCCAAAATAAATACCTTGATATCTTAGAGCAGCAATGCAATCAAGAAACAAACTTGATTAATGATTTATTGGCATTGCAAAAACTAGAATCAAATCAAGCATCTGTTTACCTGCAAAAGGTCGATCTCAAAAGTTTAATTGGAGAACTAGTAGATGCTTTTGCAGAGAAGTTGGTGAGTAAAGGTTTGACCTTAATTACAGATCTACCCAAGCGATCGCTATTTTTGCAAACCGATTACGACAGTCTAAACCGCATCTTAGTAGAGCTATTAACCAATGCTAGTAAGTATGCAGAACCTAACAGTACCATTCGTTTAGCTGTGGCGCACCAAGCTGAAGCACAAGAAAATCAAACAGTTTTAACCTTGTCTAATACAGGATCTGGTATTGCTGAGGAAGAACTGCCCTACATTTTTGATAAGTTTCGGCGCGGGCAAGGCGTGACTCAACGAGCAGTTCAAGGAACAGGTTTAGGACTTGCCCTAGTGAAATGTCTAGTTCAACATTTGAATGGTACGATTACAGTCGCCAGCCGCCCCTTAGAAGAAATAGGTCACTGTGAAACGTCTTTTACCTTGACTTTGCCGCACATTTTCCGTAGTGATAATCCTTAGACTTTTATCGAATAGTCGTAGTTTTGTTTGAGAAAACTTGTGATTAATGAATTCACTTCCAACTTAGACCCTAACCTGTCCGCAGATGCCGAAGAGCTAGAAGCAGGACTCGATCTTGCTGTTGAAGCTGCTGACCCAGCCCTGCTCCAAACTGTAGAAGTTGAGACTGCGGCTGTAGAAGGGAGAAAACGACAAATCTCTGCCAAAGTTCACATTCCACGTTCAGCTGAGCAAGTTTGGCAAGTTCTGACCAACTACGAGGCCCTACCTGATTTCATCCCTAACCTGAGTAAAAGCGATCGCTTAGAGCATCCTCAAGGGGGAATTCGTTTAGAACAAGTTGGTACTCAAAAGCTGCTCCGATTTAACTTTTCAGCGCGAGTTGTTTTAGATCTTGAAGAAGTATTCTTGCAAGAAATTCGCTTCAGTATGGTTGAAGGAGACTTTAACTCATACTCAGGCTGCTGGCGACTAGAGCCTCAGATGGAAGGCGATCGCTCAGGCACCAACCTTAGCTATACAGTTTTAGTCTGGCCTAAGCGGGCAATGCCTGTTGGGTTTCTAGAACGTCGCTTGCAGCAAGATTTGCCATTAAACCTTTTAGCCATTCGTCAGCGGGTAGAAGAGCTATTTAGGTAAGTACTTACGGAGTAGTAAGTCTAGCTTGCTCTTAGCGGCATCCGAAACCTTGTCTAAGGGAGTCAGAATGGCATACTTTAAAGCGGAGTGGGCATCAGAACCCGGTGGATGTTCACTGAGACGACGAACCGTTTCCTGAATAACCTTTTGAGCATTGACGGCATTGCGCTGTAGGTTGGCGATGACCATGTCCACCGTTACACTATCGTGGTCTGGATGCCAGCAGTCATAATCCGTAACGAGTGCTAGAGTTGCGTAGGCCATTTCCGCCTCTCTAGCCAGCTTTGCCTCCGGAAGGTTAGTCATACCGATGACTGTGGCATCCCAGCTTCGATATAAATGCGATTCAGCCTTTGTAGAAAATGCGGGTCCTTCCATGCAGACGTAAGTGCCGCCTTGATGGAGTGTGACATTAGGTAAATTCAGGCTGGTGACCGCATCTGTAAGCACTTGAGCAAGGTTTAGGCACACTGGATCACCGAAGGCAACATGAGCGACGATGCCATCACCAAAGAAGGTAGAAATGCGGTTTTTAGTGCGGTCAATAAATTGATTGGGTACTACCATATCTAGTGGTTTAACTTCTGCTTTCAGAGAACCCACCGCAGAAGCTGAGATTAAGTACTCTACGCCCAAGCTTTTCATGGCATAGATGTTAGCCCGAAATGGCAGCTCTGAAGGAAGCAGGTGGTGACTGCGACCATGTCTTGCTAGAAAAGCAACTCGATTGCCTTCTAGAGTCCCTAAAATCAAGGCATCTGAAGGTGGGCCAAAGGGTGTTTCCACCTGTAGCTCTTCTATGTCTTTGAGTGACTCCATCTTGTAGAGACCACTACCACCAATGATGCCAATCTTTGCCTGAGCCATTGTGATTTATCCTATATAGTTCTCAAATAGCACCGCCAAGCTATTCTACTGGCAAGGAGGCTGCTAGTCATATAACTAGGGTTTATGAAGTCATGTTCAAAAGTCGATTTATCTTATATTGCAGATCGGGATTTTATGCTTAATGGGGCTGTAACCTATCAAAATAATTTCGGCGAGCGTTGCTGGTGGCCTACGATTAGGTTCCGTAGAAATGCAGTTGTTTCAGATTTGGGATAAGAATAACTTTAAGGTGCAACTGTATAGCTTCATCGAGAAGACATAAAGGCACAGAAGCTAACTCACAATATAGAAGTTTATTTCGAGTTAATTCTGTTCTTTCTACCTTCCAATCATCTTGTTTTTTACCTAGAAGCTAGGAATTTATCGACAGGTTTTGCAGTTGGATATGTTACATGTCACAACCGAAACTGCAAGGGTCTGATAAGACTAGACAAGACTATATCTGGTGTTTACTAAGTTCACTGCTCTACCACCTGAACGTCGTCATGCAAACTACCGCCGCCAACGAACTTAAGAGCGAAAGCTTGCAACTGTTGCGAGAGTATCAAAAAAATCCTTCTGCCAAACTTCGAAATCAACTAGTTAATCTGAATTTAGGACTGGTGAGGAGAGAGGCTCATCATTGGATCAACCAGTGTACAGAAAACTATGAGGACTTGCTTCAAGTTGGCTGCATCGGTTTGATTCGGGCGATCGAGCGGTTTGATATGTCAAAGGGGCATGCCTTTAGCTCCTTTGCGATTCCTTACATTCGGGGTGAGATTCAACATTATTTAAGGGATAGAGGCTCTTCTATTCGCATTCCTCGTCGTTGGCAGGCGCTACAAAAGCAAGCGGCTTGGACAATTCAAAACTTACAAACTCAGCTGAATCGTCAACCGACAGATGCTGAGGTGGCAGCGAAGCTAGAGATTGCAGTCTCAGAGTGGCAAGAAATTAAACTAGCCCTAAAGAATCGTTCACCATTGAGCTTAGATGCCCCAGTGCGGGATGAAGATGAAGGTTCAGCTTCCCTAGGAGAGTTGGTTCCTGATAATCAGTATCGTAGTTTTCAGCTGGCTCAGGAAGACCAAATTCGTTTACAGCAGGCGCTACTGCAACTAGAACATCGAACCCGTGAGATCTTGGAGTTTGTTTTTCTATATGATTTGACTCAAAAGGAAACTGCTGAGCGCTTGGGCATTAGCGCTGTTACGGTTTCTCGTCGGGTGAAAAAAGGATTGCATCTCCTCAAGCAGTCAATGGCGGCTGTAGAAGAGTAAGTTGGCTCTCGGCTAGATTTATCTCACGCTGTCTTTCAGGCAATGACATACAGATATGGCGTAGAACTGTGGTGGTATGCCATCCCGTTTGATCTGAAGTTTCTGAGAGCATTAGTCGGCTCCTAGTGTTCTACTGATTCAGGTTTATTCGCTTTTAATTCAAGCCGTTTTTAACTCAAGCTAAGTAAGTCTATTTGAGTAAAACTAAATGGGCGATCGCGGAGCGAATTCTGTTCATTAGGGCTAGAGATTGGATTGGTACAAAGTCAGACCTACCTGACAGAAGAACAGGGTGAACTAGAGCTTGTTGCTAATCAAACTCTCAAGCCACAATAATGACCTGTTGCTTCAGCTGTTGTGCTTTGGAGCTTACCCATCTTTTGGCTTTTAACTAACTCGCTTTGTGAAACTTTACCTTAAAACTGTGTAAATTCACTAGCTTTTAAGGGTGGGTTGATCAATGGTAGTCAAGATGTAAATCTATCCAAGCCATTGGATAGAAATAACATTGTTTTTTGTGGGATTTTAGTCGAATCCTTAGCACAAGATAGTGCGAAAAAAGCTATTCTGTAAGTAAAGTTTTGGGGAATTGGCAATGCGTCAAGCGAAAGTGATTGCATTTACAGGGATACTGGCCCTCTTGCTCAGTGGGTGCGCGGGGGATGAAGGGGGAGAACAAGCTGTTGCTCCTACGCCTTCAGTTGCTCCGACTCCCACACCTCAAGCCCCTGCTAGCCCCGCCCCCGCAAAAGCTCAACCTTTCTCAGCGAAGCCACCGCTTGTGGCCCCACAGCAGAGACCTGCTGCACCTGCTCTTATTCAATCCACTAACCCAGACGAGCGAGCTCGCCAAGTTCAACAGGGTCGTCAAGACCCATTTGCTTTGTTGGCGTTTCCACCTGTTCCTGTAGTTTCTCCAAATGCAACTACACCTGGTGCCCCACGTCCAGTTCCCCAAGTGCGTACTTTGCCAGGAACCCCTGCAGTAGCCTCACGACCCAATACAACTCGTGCTGGTGGTAGATCTCCTGGAACTCCTGCGGGTGCGGGAGGACGGCCAGGGGCACGACCAGGGACAGCTACGGCAGGGACACGGCCAGGGGCACGACCAAGAACAACTGCGACAGGGGCACGGCCAGCAGGAGCGACGCCTATCCGCCCTGGAACTCTGCCTCAATCCGTACCACCTGCGATCGCCGCGTTGCCACCCCTGCCACAACCTGCGCTGGCCCAAGCAGTTGAGGTTTCAGGTGTGGTTCAAGTGGGCGAACAGGCTCAGGCGATCATCAAGGCACCTAACGAAAATACGAGTCGCTATGTCAGCGTGGGGCAGCGACTAGCCAATGGGCAAGTGTTAGTGAAGAGGATTGAAATGAATCAAGGCTCAGATCCCATTGTAATTTTTGAGCAGTATGGGATTGAAGTTGCCAAACGGGTAGGAGAAGTAGTTCAGCCAGCAACGGGTACTCCAACGGCTGCTATTTTTAATGCGCCTTGGTTAAGACGTCACCAGAGCGCTGCTATTTCATAGCGCTATTACTAAGGTTGAAAAAAACTACCTTCCCAAAACTTTGATAGCTATTAATAGAGAAGTTGGGCGATCGCTCAGCTTCTTTTTTTATGTTGCTGAAGCTGAATCTGCAAGGTGGAAATAAAGATTTGCAGCTGTTTCTGCTCGTGAACGTTAGAGTTGAGGAAGACTGCTATTGCTGAATTGGTGAGTTAAGTTGGGTTGTTATGGCTACCTTTACTTCTGAAGAGAACAGCCAATTTCCTTTTCGCTTTTGGGGCACGGATCTAGTCACTCCCAGCCAGACCCAAGACGTTGATCTCTTGAGACAACTCAACTTTATTCCTGGCCTCAAAGAGCTTTTGATGTTGCGACAAGTGCATGCCTTAGAACATGCAACTGTGTGGGTTTTAAGTGAATCTTCGGTTGGTCCTAGTTCTAGCATAGTTTCTAGAACCTCCTCGACGGACAATGAGTTGTTGGGAGGAATGTCTACGGATCAAGGGTTTTATCTCTATGGTCAAGTAGAGACAATGTATTTACGGCGAGCGGTACATCAAGCGTTACAACGAGTGACTGAAGGTGAGTGGAACTTGGCGGTTCATCCTCGTTGTGGCACCAATTTATCGGTCAATATGTTGCTCACGGTGGGATTAGCACTGGGAATTCACTTGGTCCTGCCGCGAGGTCCGATCGAGCAATTGCTAGGGCTAGGGCTAGCCACGACCACAGCAGCTCAATTGGCACCTGGCTTAGGCAGCGTGGCCCAACAATATGTGACAACTGCAATTCCCTTCAATTTAGCGATCGCAGGCGTAGCAGCAATTCGAGATGATTGGGGACGACCAGCCCATTTTGTGCGGGTTCGCTGGACAGAGTAGAAATAAAACTTAAAGAGCAGAACGAACCGAGAGGCCTTCTGGAGTAGTACTCTGAGGATCGATTAGCCATATGTGTTGAAAATTAGTTAAGGAAAAAAACACTCATGGTTCAACGTGGTTCTAAAGTCCGTATCCTCCGTAAAGAATCCTTCTGGTTCCAAGATGTAGGCACTGTTGCCTCAATTGACCAGAGTGGTATTAAGTATCCAGTCATCGTTCGCTTTGACAAGGTTAACTACGCTGGTGTCAATACCAATAACTTTGCGACCGAGGAAGTCGTAGAGATCGAAGCTCCAAAAGCTAAGGCGAAGCAGGGAGTTCCTGCTGCACCTGGCGGTGGAAACACTACTCTCGACTCTGCTAAGCGTAGAACTGGACAAGACACCAAGACTAACGCGAAGCAAACTGCTAAGCCGGAAGCTGGTGAAGCGAATGCTACTGTGGAAGGCGGAGCTAACCAGGGAACGGATTCCCGTTAGGGTAAACCGAATTCTAAGGTTGGGTTGTGCCTGAACTGCCTGAAGTTGAAACAGTTCGTCGGGGTCTCCAACAGGTGACCCTGAACAAAGCAATTCTGGGGGGTGATGTATTGCTGGAACGCAGCATTGCCTACCCAGTTTCTAGTATTGATTTTTTGACTGGCTTAAAGGGAAGCGCGATCGCGGCTTGGCAGCGCCGAGGTAAATACTTGCTCGCCAAACTTGAACGGTCTACCCCCATAAAGAGTCAACAAGCAGAAAGCCAACAAGCAGAAGATCAACCAGCAGAGCCTAGAGGTTGGCTAGGTGTTCATTTACGCATGACTGGGCAGTTACTGTGGGTTGATCCAAGGGAGCCGTTGCAGAAGCACACGCGAGTCAGGTTGTTTTTAGCAGGCGATCGCGAACTCAGATTTGTAGACCAGCGTACCTTCGGCCATATGTGGTGGGTGCCCCCTGGACAAAAGCCTGAAAGCGTGATGACAGGATTGCAAAAACTTGGCCCTGAACCCTTCTCGGATGAGTTTTCGGTGGCATACCTGGCGCAGCAACTGCATAATCGGCGTCGTCCCATCAAAAATGCGTTGCTCGATCAAACTCTAGTGGCAGGGGTTGGCAACATTTACGCAGACGAAGCTTTATTTCTCAGCCAGATTCATCCGCAAACCCTCTGCACAGACTTAACGCCAGAGCAAATTAGCCGACTGCGTCAATTTGTTATTCAGGTTTTAGAAACCAGTATTGAGGCGGGAGGAACCACCTTTAGTAACTTCCTCAGCGTTCAAGGCGTGAATGGCAACTATGGCCGAGCCGCCTGGGTTTATAACCGCACAGGCACGGCTTGCCGAGTTTGTGACAGTCCAATTGAGCGGCTAAAGCTGGCAGGTCGCTCCGCTCACTTTTGCCCGCAATGTCAATCTCATCCCAAGCCAAAATAAACTAAAGAGCATTTGTCCGACTAAGGCCAGAGTTGCTGTAGGCGATCGCAGTTAAGCTCTACAATGAATCCTGAAGAGGAGTCTAGAGATTCGATACAAGCTATGGCAGTCAAAAAAGGTGATCTGGTCCGTGCCATTCGAGAGAAATTGGAGAATAGTCTGGAAGCCCAGGCTAGCGATTCTCGCTTCCCTCCCTATCTGTTCGAGACAAAGGGGGAGATTGTGGATATGCGAGGCGATTATGCCTTGGTGAAATTTGGCCAAGTTCCCACTCCTAATATCTGGTTGCGAGTTGATCAACTGGAGAGTGTTAAGTAACCGCATCAAATCACCCCAATCAATGCAGGCAGTGAGCTAGGCTGGCAGCATAGCGCTTGTCTTTGGGAGCTTTCCTATGACTGTCTGTCATCCAACTCGCGTATCCATTATTGGGGCTGGTAACGTTGGTAGTACTCTGGCACAGCGGATTGCCGAAAAAAATCTGGCTGATGTGGTGCTGTTAGATGTTTTGGAAGGCCGACCTCAAGGCATTGCCCTGGATTTGATGGAAGCGCGAGGCATCGAACGGCACGATCGCGTGATTGTGGGTACTAATAACTACGCCGATACGGTGAATTCAGATGTGGTCGTGATCACGGCTGGCATTCCCCGCAAGCCAGGGATGAGTCGCGAAGACCTGCTCAAAATCAACGCCAAAATTGTGTTGGATGTCACTCGTCAAGTGGTCACCTATTCACCAGGTACAGTGATGATTGTGGTGACAAATCCATTAGATGTGATGACTTATTTGGCTTGGCAGTCTAGTGGGTTACCACCCGCTCAAGTCATGGGCATGGCAGGAATCCTGGACTCAGCTCGCTTTCAAACCTTTATTGCAATGGAGTTGGGTCTCTCTACTGCTGATGTGAAAGCGACCGTCCTGGGCAGTCATGGAGATTTGATGGTGCCGTTACCGCGTTATTCCACAGTCAACGGTGTGCCGATCACAGAACTCATGGACGCTCCCACCATCGATCGCCTGATCGAACGAACCCGCAATGGTGGCGCTGAAATCGTCGAACTGATGAAAACAGGTAGCGCCTATTTTGCACCTGCTTCGGCGGCTTGTTTGATGGTAGAAGCCGTTCTCTTGAATCAATCGCGGCTGCTCCCGGTTGCAGCTCACTTGCAGGGAGAATATGGCTTAGAAGATATTTTTATTGGGGTGCCGTGCCGCTTGGGCTGTAGTGGGGTCGAAGAGGTGTTGCAACTCAGCCTTACTGATGCGGAACGAGCTGCTTTACAAGCCTCTGCTCACTCGGTGCGTGAGAGTATCAATCAGGCTCAGGCTTTACTTGAAGCGAGTGCCAGCCCGGTTACTCCTTAAAATAAGGGGACTGAGGGCTCGTTCACATCTGATTTGTCATGCCGAAATTTTTGAATCTTGAACTCAAGCTCTCTCAACTGTGGCGGTTGGGCATAGCGTTAGGGGGAGGCATTCTGATGGGGCTAACTCCTGCCCCAGTTAATGCTTGGCCGTTAGCCTGGATCGCGTTAGTCCCTTTGTGGGCTGTGGCTTTACAGTTTGCCAAGGGGAATCATCGAGAACGATCGCTCTTAGGTTTGGCATGGGGAATTGGTTATCACGGGCTAGCGGTGAGTTGGATTACGGGGGTCCATCCGATGACCTGGATGGGGGTGCCTTGGTTGGCTAGTTTAGCGATCGCTCTCTTCTGCTGGATACTTCTCACCCTGTGGGGCGCTGTTCTGGTGGCAATGTGGGCTGGTTGCTGGGGCTGGCTGGCGCAAACGCTAAAGCTGCCATTCGGAGTTCGTTTATTAACTGGGGTCGCGCTTTGGTGTAGTTTGGAGTCCTTCTGGAGTTGGGGGCCTTTGTGGTGGACTTCGGTGTCTTATACCCAAAGCCCTCATAACTTAGCCATTTTGCACTTAGGGCAACTGTCTGGCCCGATGGTGATTACGGCGGCAATCGTAGCTGTGAATGGTTTGCTTGCAGAAGCTTGGATGAGTTACCAGCGATCGCGCCAAGGGCAAATTTCTGAAAGTCGAGTCCGAAAGTTGGCGATCGCTCCCTTTGTCATAGCAGTAGCTCTGTTTGTAGGACTGCATCTCACAGGGTGGAATTTGTACAGTCGAGCTTTAGTGTCCCCTCCAGATGCAGCCTTAAAAGTAGGCATTATTCAAGGCAATATTCCTAACGAAATTAAGCTAGATGTGCAAGGTTGGCGGCGGGCTTTGGATGGCTATACCACTGGCTACAATCAGCTAGCCGACCAGGGTGTAGCAGCGGTACTAACACCGGAAGGGGCACTACCTTTTCTATGGAGTGGGTCGAACTTGACGCAGAGTTCTTTTTACCAAGCAGTGCGCGATCGCGGTGTTGTAGCTTGGGTGGGCGCTTTTGGCCAAGAAGGTCGCAGCATTACCAATAGCTTGTTTACCGTGCTAGGCAATGGTGAGATTTTCAGTCGTTACGACAAAGTGAGATTGGTGCCTTTAGGCGAATACATTCCCTTTGAGGATGTCTTAGGGCGGGTAATCGATCGTTTGTCTCCTCTTGATGCTCACATGCTACCTGGGCAAACGGGGCACCTCTTCGAAACTCCTTTTGGCAGAGCGATCGCGGGCATTTGTTATGAATCTGCTTTTGCGGAGCATTTTCGGTGGCAAGCAGCACGGGGAGGGCAATTTATCCTCAGTGCTTCTAATGATGCCCATTACAGCCCAGCCATGACAGCCCAACATCATGCTCAAGATGTCATGCGGGCCGTGGAAACGGATCGTTGGGTAGCCCGTGCTACCAATACAGGCTATTCTGGTGTCATTGATCCCCACGGCAGAACTCAATGGCTGTCAGGGCTAAACATCTACCAACTTCATGCAGCAACTATTTACCGTCGCCAAACCCAAACTCTTTTTGTACGGTGGGGGGATTGGTTAACTCCGTTGCTTGTGGTGCTGGCAGTTGTCCTGACCCTGAATAGCTGGTATCGCCGCTAACAGAACGGCAGAGCCAAGGTGTAGCTAAGGCCGACCTAAAGTGGCTGAGGTATCTGTATGCCTATTTGAATTAAAACTACTAAAACTTTGTTATCGCTTGTCAGCATTTATACGTACATACTTAGCTCGAATCAACCTCAATTTAAAGATTTAAAGAAAGTTATGAGCAGAGAAGCCAAGAAACTACAGTTAAAGCGGTAAATTATCAAGTGTGTGGGATTTGACCAACAGCTACTCCGTCATATTACTGTCTTGGTGCTAACTGCATGTAGCTATTGAAGTGTCTGTCGATGTAGCTGGATCGCCTTGTCTAAGCTTCACTGCACAGGTGGCTTCCATGACCTTGTCAATTTTCGATATTTTTGATGAATCGTTCTACCTGGCCCATAATCCTGATGTAGCATCAGCAGTGGCCAGAAGAGAGCTAGCCAGTGGATTTGAGCACTTTCGGCGCTTCGGAGAACGAGAGGGTCGCAATCCAAGTCGCTGGTTTAGCAATAGTAATTACCTAAATCGCTACCCTGAAGGGGCGCAATCGATCGTGCAGGGGCTTTCCAGTAGTGGTTTACAGCACTTCCTCGATCGAGGTCAATTCGAGGGGCAATCGCCCAGTGCCCAATTTGATAACCAGTACTACTTATCGAAGTATCCTGACGTTGCTCAGGCTATTACGGCAGGTCTGTTTCGCAATGGCTTTGAGCATTTCCTTGCCTTTGGGCAGGAGGAGAAGCGCATAGGTGCCCCACCCAACTTCCAAATTCAATTTGACTATCGCTTTGATACCAACGGCTTTTTTGCCAATCCCCAGCATCGAGCGACGTTAGAGGCTGCGGCGGAACTTTGGGAGGCAGTGATTCAAGATGAGTTTGCTGACCTGCCTGCTGGCGTAAGATTTCGGGTACAAAATCCCCAAACAGGCCAGATGGAGACAGTCGTCTTAGATGCCGAGAGTGATGATCTATTGGTTTTTGTAGGAGCGCAAACCGTGCCTTTTGGCAATCTTTCAGGAGCCTTGGCAGCAGGTGGACCTGATGGATTGGATGTGGCTGGCAGTATTTTTAGCAATCGATTCAGCGGTTCCAACTTTGAGCCTTGGGTTGGCAGTATTTCTTTTAGTTCGGCCCCAACTTTTTCTAATGGGACGCCTGCTCCTTGGTTTTTTGACCAAACCCCTAACACTACTGACGATATCCCTTCCAGTCAAACAGATTTTCTAAGTACGGCTTTGCACGAAATTGGTCATGTGTTGGGCCTTGGCACAGCTCCAGTTTTTAGAGCGACGGGTCAGGGTGGAGCTTTTAGCGGCCCTAATGCTAGAGATGTGAATGGAGGACAACCTATCTCGCTCGATCCGGATTTAGGCCATATTCAGGATGGCTTTTTGAGTGACGGCAAACCGATTTTGATGGGAGCTACGAATCCTGGGGTACGCCAAACCATCACCCGCTTAGATCAAGCGATGTTGGCAGATATTGGCTACCAAATTGCTGGATTTCAGACACAAGGCTTTACTCCTGCGATCGCCACCGCAGGGAATGACCTAATTCTCGGCACTATTTTGGCTGACTATATTGATGGCCTAGAGGGTGATGATCAAATCCAAGGCGATGCGGGCAACGATTTTCTGAGCGGTGCTGGCGGGCAGGATGTGCTGTTTGGCCAAGCAGGTAACGATACGTTAGTCGGTCAAGCGGGCAATGATCAGTTGGTGGGGGGAGACGGCAACGACTTCCTGATTGGTGGACCTGGCAACGATACTTTATGGGGTCAACTTGGGAGAGATACGTTTAGGTTTGAGGCGGGTGATGGTGCCGATGTGATTGGTGACTTTGTGGTTGCTGACGACACGATTCAAGTAGCCGCAGGTCTAGGGGCCAGTACAGGTGCGGATCTGCTACGGGCAATTACGAGTAGTGGCAATGCAACCTCAGGCCAACTGTTCTCAGTTATTACTTTTAGTCCCAGTAACACGATCACGGTGTTTCATGACGTTTCTCTGACTGCCCAAAATTTCGTCGTTGCCTAACTTGTCATTAGCTAACTTGGTATTAAATAAAAAGCTGCGATCGCTCTTGCCATCCCTAAAAGCGATCGCGGTTAGTAGCAAAATATCTAATTTGCATTCTGTAAAGTTCCTAGCTTTATCGCTTCGAAACCCAGTAATTGCGGTTTTGTAGATGGTTTAACAGGTTGTTTCTAGGCTATCGAGCCAGGGTGCAGGATCGAGTCTTTGTAAACAAAATTACAGGTTTATCACTTAGACTCAAGTTTAGAACGACTAGAGAAGTCGCATTAATCAACTCGGGAAGCAATTCACTACAGAAAAATGAGCAATTGGGGAATGTAGATGTTTGCTCAATTTCAGCGGCTACAAATGCAGACTAGTAGCGTGACCATCAACTTGTTGAAAGGTGGCAACGGCTATCCCATCTTGCTACTACATGGCTATCCTCAAACCCATGTGATGTGGCATAAAGTGGCTCCCTATCTGGCCCAAGACTTTACCGTTGTGGTGAGTGATTTAAGAGGTTATGGAGATAGTTCTAAACCGGAAGCAGAAGCTGACCATGCTAGCTATGCCAAGCGAGTCATGGCCCAAGACCAGGTTGAGGTGATGCAGCAGTTGGGCTATCAAGAGTTTTATGTGGTAGGGCACGATCGCGGCGCTAGAGTGGCACACCGCATGGCCTTAGACTATCCTCAGCGCATTAAAAAGTTGGCAGCATTAGATATTGTCCCAACTTACGAGCTGTACGCTACGACCGATCAAGAATTTGCTACAGCCTACTATCACTGGTTTTTTCTGATTCAACCCCACCCCTTACCAGAAACTTTAATCGGTACCAATCCGGAATATTTTCTGCGTACTTGTTTAGAACGCTGGAGTAAGAAATTCGCAGCATTTACACCTGAAGCTTTAGCGGAATACATTCGTTGCTTTAGTCAGACTGAAGCGATTCGAGCAACTTGTGAAGATTACCGAGCTGGAGCTTCGATCGATTTAGTTCACGATCGCGCTGATTTAGCCCAAAAAATTATTTGTCCTCTACTCGTTTTATGGGGTAGTCAAGGCATTATTGGACGCAAATATGATGTTTTGAAAATTTGGCAAGAAAGAGCCAAAAATGTATCAGGTGAGGCGATCGCCTCTGGTCATTTTCTACCTGAAGAAGCTCCAGAAGCCACCTATAAAGCTTTGTACAAATTTCTTGTAGATTAAGATACCTAGACTGTTACAGCGAAATTTTGTTAGGGGCAAAGCACTCGGCAAATAATACGTTGGTGATTAGCCAAGATTCTATCCGAATGCTTCGCCCCTACAGGTCAAACTAGGCACCTATTAATCGTTTCTACAACAGATTTTGCAAGGCTAGGTAAGTCGTAGCCACCTTCTAAACCAAAGACGATTTTTGGGGTTAATTGCAAACAGTATTGAGTAAAGATTCCATAGTCTTCTGGTTTAAGTGAAATGCCAGATAAAGGATCGTCATGATTGGCATCATAGCCAGCGCTGATTATTAATAAATCGGGCTGAAAGCTGGTGAGAAACGGTAGAACTTGTTTCTCGAATAAGGGTTGGTAACTTGCCATTGTGCTACCCAGCGGCATGGGTAAATTTAACACATTGTGATGAAAACCACGTTCCGTTGCCAAGCCTGTACCAGGGTAATTAGGAGACTCATGCAGCGAGCAATAAGCAATCTGAGGATGCTTTTCGACGATCGCCTGCGTACCGTTGCCGTGATGCACATCCCAATCTAGAATCGCCACCCGATTGATACCCGGTTGCTCCAAAGCGGAATAAGCAGCGATCGCCGCATTAGAAAACAAACAAAAGCCCATCCCACAATCACTGAGGGCATGATGTCCTGGTGGGCGAGCTAATACAAAGACGGGGTTGCCTGTTCGCAGTACCTGATCCACGCCATCTAACCAAGCACTAACGGCGAGTAAAGCCACATCATAGCTGCGCGGAGAAACGGGCGTATCGGGATCTAAATAGCCACCCCCACCTTGTGCTAATTGCTGAATTTGTTCGATGTAAGTGGGTGGATGCACGCGACCCAAATCCGTCATGATCGGACGTTGGGCAATGGGTGTGGGCGATCGCCACTGCAACTGGTCGGCCCAAGGTGTGGCCTTGAGTGCTGCCACTGTCGCCGTTAAGCGCTCCGGTCGCTCTGGATGAAAACGCCCAGTTTTATGATCCAAAAATTCATCCGAGTAAATTACCGCCAGCATGGTCAACCCACCGCACGCTACCCCCCGATTTTACTCAATCAAAATCTAGGCGAAAAAAGCCACTCCGATTTCTTGTTCCCTTTCCCTGTGGGAGAGGGTTAGGGAGAGGGCGATCGCACTCCTAATCGCCTTTCCAGCTGAGCTTGGTGTTAATACCATAGAACCCACGAAACATCAAGATGTGTTAAAATTTAGAGAGTATTTGGCAGTTATTGAGCAGTCTATCGGCATTTTTTGGGCGTTTTTTCTCTTTCATTGCCAAAATTCTGCATTTTTGGAGTTTTTTTCACTGTATGAGCACCTCCCCAGAGCGGATTGTTCCAACGGATCTGCGGAATGAAATGTCCCGGTCTTACCTGGAATACGCCATGAGCGTAATTGTAGGTCGGGCATTGCCAGATGCGAGGGATGGTCTGAAACCCGTTCATCGTCGAATTCTCTACGCTATGCATGAGCTGGGGCTAACCGCAGACCGCCCCTTCCGTAAATGTGCTCGTGTGGTTGGGGAAGTGCTAGGTAAGTACCACCCTCACGGTGATACAGCCGTTTACGATGCCTTAGTCCGCATGGCCCAAGACTTTTCCATGCGCGCTCCCTTAATTAACGGGCACGGCAACTTTGGCTCCATCGACAACGACCCCCCCGCCGCGATGCGATACACCGAGTGTCGCTTGCAGTCGCTAACGATGAACGCCCTCCTGCGTGACATTGAGTCGGACACCGTTGACTTTGGTGATAACTTCGACGGCTCTCAGCAAGAACCCTTAGTACTGCCAGCCCAGATTCCGCAACTGCTGCTGAATGGCTCCTCTGGAATTGCCGTGGGAATGGCGACCAACATTCCCCCCCACAACTTAGGAGAGCTGGTTGATGGCTTAACCGCCTTAATTCAAAATCCGGATTTGAGCGATGCTGAACTCATCCGCCTGATTCCTGGCCCAGATTTTCCGACTGGGGGTCAAATCCTCGGCACCAGTGGGATTCGCGAAGCATACATGACGGGTCGTGGCTCCATCACCATGCGGGGTGTGGCCAGCATTGAGACGATTGAGCATCGAGGTCGTCCCGATCGCGAAGCCATTATCATTACTGAACTGCCTTACCAAACCAACAAGGCAGCGCTGATCGAAAAGATCGCGGAAATGGTCAACGAGAAGCGCTTGGAAGGCATCTCTGACATTCGAGATGAGAGCGATCGCGATGGTATGCGAATTGTGATCGAACTCAAGCGCGATGCTTATCCTCGCGTTGTGTTGAATAACCTCTACAAGCAAACCCCCATCCAAGCGAACTTTGGGGTGAATACGCTGGCGCTGGTGAATGGCGAACCTCAAACCCTGGCGCTGAAGCAATGTCTCCAGGTCTTCCTTGATTTCCGGATTGAAACGATCATTCGTCGCACCCGCTATGAGTTGCGGAAGGCAGAAGATCGAGATCATATGCTGCAAGGTCTCTTGATTGCACTGACCAATCTAGATACCATTATCGATTTGATTCGGCATGCGGCAGATGCTCCCACCGCGAAGCAAGAGCTAATCGACACTTACGGCCTTTCCGAAGCTCAGTCAGACGCCATTTTGCAAATGCAACTGCGGCGTTTAACGGCCCTAGAAGCAGAAAAAATTCAGCAAGAGCATGATGATTTGCAAGCCCAAATTGCGAATTTGCAAGACATTCTGGCCCGGCGAGAACGAATTCTAGAGATCATCTCCACTGAAGTCGCTCAGCTTAAAGCAACCCACGCCACGCCACGCCGCACTGTGATTGAGCAGGCAGAAGGGGAAATTGGGGATATAGACCTGATTGCCAACGAAAAAGCCCTGATTTTACTCACCGAGCAGGGCTACATCAAACGTATGCCCATCAACACTTTTGAAGCTCAAAGCCGAGCCACCAGAGGTAAGGCGGGCACCCGGATGAAGGAAGACGACGGCGTTGAACACTTCATCACTTGCTGCGACCACGATAGCGTTTTGTTCTTCAGCGATCGCGGGGTAGTTTACTGCCTCAAGGCTTACCAAATTCCAGTCGGGTCGAGGACTTCACGGGGGATGCCAGTGGTGCAAATGCTACCCATTCCCAGAAACGAGAAGATTACCTCTATCGTCCCAGTTTCGGAATTTAGCAGTGACGAATACTTGGTGATGCTGACCTGTGGCGGTTTTGTCAAGAAGACGGCGCTCTCTGCCTTCAGCAACATTCGCACTAACGGCTTGATTGCCATCTCCCTAGAAGAAAACGATCAACTGCGTTGGGTACGGCGGGCGCGCGTGGAAGACAGCATCATCATTGGCTCTAGCCAAGGTATGGCAATTCACTTCCGAGCGAACAACGAGCAACTCCGTCCGTTGGGCCGAGCCACCCGTGGGGTCAAATCCATGAATTTGCGCCCTGGTGATCAACTGATCAGCATGGATATCTTGCCCGCTAGTGTCGTTGCTAATATTGCCTCTGGCCCTGAAGTGGAGGAAGAAGAGGAACTAGAAGCAGAAGAAGCGGTGCTTGCAGAAACCCAAGGGCCTTGGGTGTTAGTGGTGACCAGCTCAGGCTATGGCAAGCGCGTACCCGTGTCTCAGTTCCGGTTACAAAATCGAGCGGGCAAAGGTACGATCGCAACTAAATTCAAGTCGCGGCGTGCTGTTGACAAACTAGTAGCTTTACGGGTCGTCAACGAAGAAGACGAACTGATGATTATTACCAGCCGGGGCATCATCATTCGTCAAGCGATCAAGGCTATTTCTTCGCAGTCACGGGCAGCGACAGGGGTGCGAGTCCAGCGACTAGATGGAGATGACGCGATCGCCGCAGTGGCTTTAGTACCACCTTCGGTTGAAGGCACTGACGAAGAAATTGAAGAATAAAGCCTGACGGTAGGAAATACTCAATTTTCTAGTTGTAGGGGTAGGTCTTGGACCTGCCCTTTTTTCTCGCCGCCCTTTTCTGGCAGGATTTGGCTAACCTACCGCTAAATTTTGCAGGAACTCTAGGTCAAACTCACCTACACCGATTAACTCAACGTAGCGTCCAGAAAAGACTGGTGGATTGGCGATCGCTTCGTTACCCACTTTGCCGCCTCCAGCCCCGCTTTGGTAGCGCAAATGCACCTGCAAGTAAGATTCTGGCAAATAAGGCAATCGTTCGGCCCACTCAATCGCCATAATACCCAGGGGGTAGTCGATTCCCTCCCAATAACTCTCTAAATTGAGGGGTGCAACTTCGGTAGATTGCAAGCGATACAAGTCTAGGTGGTAGAGTGGCAACCGACCTTCCATGTACTCATTAATGAGCGTAAAGGTAGGGCTATCTATGGTGTCTGCAATGCCTAAACCTGCCCCCAAACCTTGAACCAAAGTAGTTTTGCCACTGCCCAAATCACCTTCTAGCAGGAGGGTACTACCAGCAGGTAAGGCTTGCCCTAACGTCAAGCCAAGCGATCGCGTAGCGGCGGCATCCGGGAGGACGAACGTAAGAGACTCAACTGCCATGAGAACCCGCTCACTAGAGAAGCGCTACAAACTGTGTGTGCGAGTGTACCAGCGAAACAGGATTTGAGCCAAGCGTTGGGAATTGTGCCGCACGAGTCCGGTGCGTTCATCTTCGTCCATGACATTGGCAAGGACAATCCGACAGCCCAGCATTTTTACGGTCTGGCGATCGAGTGCAACTGGCTCAGAATCTTCTTGAGCATAGCGAATCAAGGCGTGAGCCGAAGGGATTTTGCTTTGCACCAGCACCGCATCAAACAGCCGTTGCCCACAAGCCGCATCGATCGCCTGAATATGATCCGCTACGCTGTAGCCTTGGGTTTCTCCCGGTTGCGTCATGATATTGCAGACGTAAATGCGGGGTACCTTGCGCTGAGCGATCGCGTCGGCAATTTCGGGGACTAGCAAATTGGGAATAACGCTGGTGTAAAGGCTACCTGGGCCAATAATGATGTAGTCTGCTTCCCGGATAGCTTGCAATACACGGGGTAACGCAGGCGGGTTTTCTGGGGTACAACCAATTTTGACGATGCTGCCTTGGGCGGCGGTAATGCTAGATTCGCCCTCAATCCGACGGCCATCGGCTAATTCGGCCCATAGGCGCACATCACTCAGCGTTGCGGGTAAAACTCGACCCCGTACCGCCAAAACTTCAGAACTGGCGGCGATCGCTTGCTCCAAGTTCCCCGTGATGTCATTCATTGCCGTTAAGAACAAGTTGCCAAAGCTGTGTCCTGTGAGTCCATCGCCAGCCCGGAACCGATACTGAAATAGCTCCGTCACCAATCTCTCTTCGTCAGCTAAAGCAGCGAGACAGTTGCGAATATCTCCGGGAGGCAACACCCCAATTTCACGACGCAAGCGGCCTGAGGAACCACCATCATCTGCTACAGTCACGATCGCAGTAATGTTGGCACTATAGGTTTTCATGCCTCGCAGCAAGGTAGAGAGGCCCGTGCCGCCCCCCACCGTGACAATTTTGGGACCGCGATTGAGACGACGGTGATTGAGTAGTACATCGACTAACTCTTCATCTCCTTCTGGCATCAGTACCTCGGTGATAGAACCGAGCGTTCGGGTTTGCCCCCACAAAATTAGCAACAGGCCAAAGATGATTACCAACGGCCCGCTAATGTAGCTAGGAATAATTTCTGTAATAAATTCTAGAAAGTTCTGGACTAGCTGAATCAAGGTGAAAACTGGGGTTAGCTTAATCCAGATGGCTAGGCCTAAGCTGGTTAGGAGAACACCTCCGGCACTCAGCAGTAACCAGCGTTTAACGAATAATCCAGGTGCTAACCACTTGAACCAGCGGCTAACTCGCAAAGGCGTGCGCTGGCGAGATTCCTGCGTCAGGGCATTTAGGGCTTGTTTTAATAAACCAATTGTCATTGCTGAGCGAGGAGGTAAAACATCTGGATAGGTAAATATGCAGCAACCGCTTCTGACTCTAACAGCACAACTACACTTCTAGAAGCGATTTGACTGTAGGGGAGACCCGAAAGTTGCTACTTTGTCTTTAAGAATGAGTCTTCAGAATTGGGTGGCCCTTAGGTAGAGCGATTTTGATAGATGCTATTTCGCTCCAAGCAGTACTGACGTGAGTCAGCATCAACTTGTAAACTCATATCGTTACTGCCTATCTTAGAGGCTGAGATTGCAAGACAGAACCGTCGTCTATGAATTGCTGTTGATCAGGCACCAGCAGGCGATCTGAGGTTTATAGGCGTTGCCCCTCAATGAAAGCGATCGCCAGAAGTTGGCTACAGTAGGAATCTGGATTACTTAAATTGAACTTGAAGCTAAAAGTACAAACTGAGACATAGGTTTGACAAACGTTACTAAATTCCCTGCCAGAACTTCCCCGGACATCCTATGGCTGAGCCACTGACAGAACTTAAAGACGCTAATTTGAACTCCATGGCTGAGCCACTGATTGAACTGAAAGGAGTGTCTAAAACATTTGGCAAAAATGTGGTGTTGGATAATGCAGATCTAACCATTCATCGCGGAGAAGCCCTAGCCATTATTGGCCCTTCTGGAACTGGCAAGTCAACGATCTTGCGAATTATTGCGGGGTTGTTGGCACCAGATGCAGGCGAAGTTTATGTGCAAGGACAACGACGGCAAGGATTGATTGAAGACAGCGCTGACCCGATTGGGATTGGCATGGTATTTCAGCAAGCCGCTTTGTTCGACTCCCTAACGGTGGCAGAGAATGTGGGTTTCCTGCTGTACGAGCATTCCAATTTATCGCGACGACGCATTCGCGAGTTAGTCAATCAAAAATTGGAAATGGTAGGTCTCGCTGGGATTGGCGATCGCTTACCTGCCGAGCTTTCTGGAGGGATGCGCAAACGGGTGAGTTTTGCCCGTGCCATTATGGCAAATCCAGACAATCCAGATGGTTCCCCAGAAGTCCTCCTCTACGACGAACCCACAGCGGGACTAGACCCGATTGCCTCGACAGTGATTGAAGATTTAGTGCGGCAACTACAGAGCGTACAAGGTGGCTGTAGCTCCTACGCTATGGTGACCCACCAAGATAGTACGATTCGCCGGACTGCCGATCGGATTGTGTTTCTTTACCAAGGTAAAGTGCAGTGGCAAGGCACAGTCAATGATATTGATACTACAGATCACCCTTTAGTTCGACAATTTTTTAGTGGCAGTGTAGAAGGACCGATCCAGGTGATTGGTTAAGTGGTTTTTCCTGGAGACACTTAGTTCTACGCCCATTTGACGAAGTACCAACGAGGCACGAGGCATGCGCACCAGAACCGTTCGAGAAGGCTCAGTCGGCTTACTAATTTTGTTAGGTCTGGGTCTATTTGGAGCGTTGATTCTTTGGCTCCGAGGTCTCAGTGTGGGAAATCGTACTTACCAGGTTATTGTCGAATTTACCAATGTAGCTGGGTTGCAGGAAGGAGCCCCAGTCAGGTATCGAGGCGTGGTGATTGGCAAAATCGAAGGAGTACGGCCAGGACCCAACGGTGTAGATGTCCTCTTGCAGATTTCCTCGTCCGATCTTGTCATTCCTAGCGATGTGATTGTCGAGGCGAATCAATCTGGTTTGATTAGTGAAACGTCGATTGATATTACACCGCGTAAAATTTTACCCCAAGGGGCGATCGCGGCTAGACCCTTGGCTGCTAACTGCGATCCAGCAGTGATCGTCTGCGATGGCTCTCGGCTCAAAGGTCAAATTGGCATTAGCGTTGATGAACTAATTCGTGCCAGCATCAGGTTTGCTGCCCTGTATAGTGATCCTACGTTTTTCACAAATGTCAACGCTGCTGCTAAAAATACTGCGGAGGCGGCAGCGGCGGTGTCGCAGTTGTCTAAAGAAGTGGCAGTTCTCAGCCAATCAACTCAAGCAAACTTAAACACGGTTTCTGCTTCAGCAGTCACTACGGCTGCTGCCCTTAGCGAAGCGGCTACCCAGGTGGGTCTAACGGCCAACCAAGTCAGCGGCTTAGTGACTAGCAATCGCAACACACTAGCCGAAACCCTGAGCACAATTCAGCAGACCAGTGAACAACTTCAAGTAACGGTGCAGGGCTTTAGCCCAGTATTAAGCCGATTTGAGCAAAGCACTCTGCTGAATAATTTGGAAGCCCTCTCGCTGAATGCTATCCAAGCTTCCGCCAACTTGCGGGATGTCTCTCAATCGCTCAACAATCCTACGAATGTTCTTGTGTTGCAGCAAACTCTAGATTCGGCGCGCGCGACCTTTCAGAATGCTCAAAAAATTACCGCTGATCTGGATGAGTTGACGGGAGATCCAGCCTTCCGTGACAATCTGCGCAACTTAATTAATGGATTAAGTGGCTTGGTTTCTTCCACAGAACAATTGCAACGGCAAGCACAACTCGCTCAGGTGTTAGCGCCCCTTTCTACCTCAGTGCCTGCTTCAGATCAGCAAAACCAGGAAGCTGTGACGCCCGCTTCGAGTGAACTGGAGGCCGATCTGAGGCGATTGATTGAAACGCCAGCTACACCTCAAGAAACAGCCAAAGCTCTAGAGCAGGTTGTCAGCCCCTTAGTAGCTCCCCAGGGGGAACAGAAGGCACCGTGACTCAGGCAGGAATTTGGGTAACCCTCACTTCGGGGGTGATGGCCTTTATCGCAACGAATCTTGATGATCTGTTGTTGCTAACCCTGTTTTTCTCGCAGGTTAACTCAACGTTCCGGAAGCGTCATGTTGTCATAGGGCAGTACCTAGGCTTTATGGTGCTGATTGTGGCGAGCTTGCCAGGGTTTTTAGGTGGCTTGGTGATTTCTTCAGCTTGGGTGGGGCTGCTAGGACTGGTCCCGATCGCCTTGGGGATCAACCAATTATGGCATCGTGACTCCGCAGCGAGTGATGGGCAGGCTATCCACCTGGTTAGTGATAGCTCAGCTAGTGGTTCTCCGGCTGCATCCCCTCAAATAGCGGCTTCTACCAGTTGGCGGAGTTTATTTAACCCCAAAATTTATGCAGTTGCGATCACCACGATCGCGAATGGGGGTGACAACATTGGCATCTATGTACCCTTGTTTGCCAGTAGCGATCGCCACGGTTTGGGGATCATACTTTCGGTGTTTTTGGGGCTGCTAGGACTTTGGTGTTTGATCGCACAATGGTTAACTCGTCACCCCTCAATCATCCAATTAATTACCCGTTATGGTAATACATTTGTTCCAATTATTTTGATTGGTTTAGGGTTTTTTATCATGTTTGAAAGGGGTACTTTCAACTTGTTTTTTCCAATCTTTAGGTAGCTAATCAGCAGGTAGCTAATCGGCAGTGTGAATCAGCCATTGCTTAGCAGCCAAACTCAGCTATTAACTCCAATCATCTCGTTGGGAGCCACGGCCCTTGTAAACCTGAGCCGCAGCATGGATGTCTCTAGTTTTGGCAAATAACTCCTCCTCGCTCAGTTGCCACTGGGCCAGAGCTTTGTCGAGGTCTGCCTGAATATCCCGTGCGCCGGGAAAGCCTTTGTAGCGAATGCGTAGCCGTGCTAGCTCAACCAAGTTATAGTCACTGGCTTCTGCTTCAATCAAGCTACTGATGACTTGGCGATCGCGACTCCATAGGGGGTGTTGCTGGTCTTTGCTTTCTGAGTTGGCGGCCATAAGATTAGGGTAGATTCGCAGGACTGTAGTCGTTATTTCAGAAAAATCTTCCTTTAGATTTATTTGAAATTCCAATTAGATAGTAGACTGAGCAATTGCATATTTATACTTCGTAATTTTATTGATTCTAGAAGCCAAACTGGAAAGTAAGGAAAACTAAAACCGTTAGGGTGAATTGAGTGGAAGTAATGAGGCTAAGATAACAGCAATTCTGCTGTGTAGCCTTAGCTGAAGACTCTACTAAGAACCTATCCACAACCTCAGAGAATAGCTAATTGCCAAAAATTGCCAAACCTGAGTGAAGGTGCGAACAGGTCTTAAGAGATCCGTAGAGTTCGGATGGCTGATGAGTGTGGGTGTATGAATTTAATTTGGCGGCACAAAACTGCTCAAACTTTGCCGCGTTGCTGCTTTAGGAGTGAGGTCTATGGCTGTTGGTCTAAAATCTAGAATTCCCCCTCGGCGTTTGCCCCCCAGTCAGCTGAGTCAAACAAGTCAAATCAGTCAAACCGTGATTTATCCGAGTGGCCCGAAAGTCACCCCGATTACGAAACTACAGCCAACCGTTGCTCCTCGTCGGGTTCAGTCTGCTAACGTTAAGCGCTTACCCAACAATCGCCAGCTACCTCTATGGTTGCGATCGCTAATTGGAGCCCAGCGTAGTTTGTCAATTTTGGCCGGGACGCTCTCCATTGCTGTGCTCTCTGTATATGGTCAGACGGTGTACTCGCAGCAGCTATGGAGCCAGGAGTATCGCAAGCTAGAAAACTTGCAGCGCAATGAGCGCCAATTGACAGCAGCCAGCGAAGTACTGAAGAATCAAATTGCCCAACAAGCAGAAACTTCTAGAGCAGGACTGGTGCCTTCTAATCCAGCAAATACAATTTTCCTGCAACCTGCGCCTCAGCGTCCTGCCCCTGTCGTTACGCCGATTGCGCCACAGGATGCAAAACCTACTGCATTTTCGCCGCTGGGCTATTAGCAGCGATCTGTATCTCCTTGCCTGACCGTGCTGTCCTGCTAATGTGTTGGATTTATGGCCTCTTCTGTTCCTCCCTCCACCCCTAACTCTCCTCAAGCTCGCCATTTGGAAGCGGGGGATGAGTCCTGGCAAGATGCCGGAGGTCGTTGGCGTTCGTTACCTCCTGTTCAGACTCAGCCTTCCCAGTTTCGGTTGGTGTTGGTATGGATTGTGTTGATGACGAGTGGGCTAGGGCTGATCGCCAATTTATTTCGTCTGCAAATTGTGGAGGCTGAGAAGCTAAAGGTTCGGGCGCAAGATCAACAAATGATTTATTTGCGACCCTTTGTTCCCCGGCGGCCTATTGTGGATCGCGGCGGCAATGTTTTAGCGATCGACCAACCTGTTTACACGCTCTACGCCCATCCTCGCTTATTTAGTGAGGCGAAAGAGGCGATCGCGGCTAAGTTGGCACCATTACTTAAGCAATCGACCGCTAAACTAACTCAGCAATTCAATCGAACTGATACTGGCATCCAGGTAGAGTACTCCCTGACTGAAGATATTGCAGATCAAATTAAAGATTTGCAGATTGATGGTGTTGAGCTGCTTCGTCATCAGCAGCGGCTCTATCCTCAACAGGACTTGTTTGCCGATGTGGTTGGCTATGTCAATCTCGATCGCAAGGGTCAAGCGGGGGTGGAATATAGCCAGCAAAAGTTATTAGAGCGCTCTGTTCAGGCTGTGCGTCTCAGTCGTACGGGCAGCGGAGCTTTAATTCCTGACCAGGTTCCTGGCGGTTTCCTGCATGTCGATGATCTACGACTCCAACTCACGCTCGATAGCCGTTTGCAACGCGCCGCTCGGTTTTCGCTCCAGCAGCAAATCAAGCAGTTTAACGGCAAGCGAGGCAGTGTCATTGTTATGGATGCGCGAGATGGTTCCTTGCTCTCGTTTGTTTCGGAGCCTTCCTATGATCCCAACCAGTATTACAAGTTCAATGTAGAGCTGTTTAAGAATTGGGCACTAACCGATCTGTACGAACCTGGGTCTACCTTTAAGCCGTTGAACGTGGCGATCGCATTAGAATCTGGGGCGATTCAACCCAATAGTGTGTTCAACGACGAAGGCCAGATTTACGTCGATGGTTGGCCGATCGCTGACTATGACTACGATTATGTTGGCGCACGAGGGCCACTGTCGATCGCTCAAATTCTACAATTCTCCAGCAACGTAGGCATGGTGCGTATTGTGCAGCAGATGCCGCCAGATATTTACTACAGTTGGTTGCAGCGCTTGGGTTTGGGGCAAACGGTCGGGATTGATTTACCGTTTGAAATCGCTGGATCTCTGAAGCCGCGATCGCAGTTTGCGAGTTCACCGATTGAGCCAGCGACAACTTCTTTTGGTCAAGGTTTTTCTCTCACTCCTATCCAGTTAGTACAGCTACATGGAGCTTTGGCCAACGGTGGTAAGTTAGTTACCCCTCATTTAGTGCGTGGCTTATTTAACACAGAAGGACAACCATATTGGCAGCCTTCTCTGCCTGCACCGCAACAAATTTTTTCGCCAGAAACTTCGCGAACCGTGCTAGCCATGATGGAATCGGTGGTGGCTCAAGGCACAGGAAAATCCGCTCAAATTCCTGGTTATCGCATTGCGGGTAAAACCGGAACCGCGCAAAAGGCACATCCGAATGGTGGCTATTATGAGCGCGCTAAAATCACTAGCTTTGTCGGCATTTTCCCCGTCGAAGCTCCGCGCTATGTGGTGGTAGCGGTAATTGATGAGCCGCAGGGAGATGATGCCTTCGGTTCTACGGTGGCAGCACCCATTGTCAAAGCGGTGATGGAAGCCTTGATTACCATCGAACGGATTCCGCCCAGTCAGCCTGTAGCGAACCAACCTTGGAATACACCGATGATGCCCACCTCGCCCGTCGCGCCTCCTGCTGGAAACATGCCTACTTCTCCTCGCCCTGTTGCCCCACCGCAACCAACTCCCTAGTTAGATGCCATGCCGTCTCACCTTGGAACTTCAGATAGAAGTGCTGGCTGAGCCAAATTTTTAACTTGAAGTAGCAATCTAAAACGCTGCAAGATTTGGTGCAGATGGTAATGGAGTCATAGGGATATGGAGTACGTGATGTATTGCTTCATGGTGTTTTCTCTCTTGGGATGGGCGCTGTGTGAGTGCTTGCTCTTTCTCTAAGTGAGAGCCTATGAGCAACTGCACACAGCGATCGCCCCTGCTTGGAACTGGTTCACGGACTAAACCGTGGTTCGCATTTGGCTTTGTAGCAGTTGTTCCCACAGTTGCTCGAAGCTGGTCGCAGGCTCTTTGCAGCTTAGCCCTTGACAGACCAAGCCAATCGCAGCAGTTGGCAAATTTGGCTCTGGGAGATAAACCGCTGTCGGCAGATATTGCAGAGCGATCTGATCTAAGTACTCGCTGGTGGTTCGCACTAGAGTTTGGTTGCGGTACCAATCGAGAGCAACAAATAAACTAGGGCAAGCCTGAGGCGCACTTTCCATAATGCTGCTGAAGGCTTGCAACCCTTGCTCCGCCCGATCGAGATACTCTAAATTCTCAGTCAGCAAAGCTAGACGAATTAGGTTCGCGATCGCTATACCATTGGCCGCAGGCGTAGCGTTGTCAGCGTAACTACGCTCCCGCACCAGCAAATCTTGACTAGCATCACTAGCCGTGTTGTAGTAGCCACCCAACTCAGGACTCCACAGGCGATCGTCGAATTCTTGTTGCACTTGTACCGCTGCTTCTAGCCAAGCCTGGGTCTCTACCGCAACTTCTCCACTTAGCCGAGATTGATGGAGATCCAGCAATGCCTTGATAAACAGGGCGTAATCTTCCGATTGAGCGGCGACGTGGGGTTGGCCGTCGTAGTTGAGGCGGTGGAATCGTCCTTCGGCCCATTGTTGTTGGCGAATAAAGTTAGCCGCCTGAGCAGCCAGTTGCAAATATTCAGGTTGATTGAACACGGTGGCAGCACGGGCCAATCCCGAGATCATCAAGCTGTTCCAAGCCGCGATCATCTTGGTATCTGTGACCGCAGGAATGCGTCCGGGCCAATTTTGGGTTTTGGCTTCCTGATTATTGCGGGCGGGGGGAAAGGTAGTAAGCGATCGCGGCTCGGCTCCGTAACGCACCTGGAACAGTTTGACGAGAGTGGCTTCTATGGTGTCACTAAGTATTCCGGGTTGGCGACGCTGCAACACATTCTGGCCCTCGAAGTTGCCATTGCGTGTCACGGTAAACTGCTGGGTCAGCTCTGCAAGTTCCTCGGCGCTCAGCAGTTGTTCGAGTTCGTTGTAGCTCCACACATAGAAAGCGCCTTCTTCGGGTTCCACTTCATCGGGGGTAGCAAAGCTATCGGCATCCTGAGCTGCATAAAAGTAACCTTGGGGCGCAGTCATTTCTCGCTTCAACCATTGCACCGTCCCCGCGATCGCCCGCTCAAATGCAGGCTCATGCATGCCCGCACTCCATAAATTCGCCAAATACTCCACAATTTGCCCGTTGTCGTAGAGCATCTTTTCAAAGTGGGGCACGGTCCAAGTGGGGTCTACGGTGTAGCGATGGAAGCCGCCGCCTACATGGTCATAAATGCCACCTAGAGCCAAGTTCAGCCCCCGTTTGGTACAAGTGTCGGTGGCGTCGTACTTCAAGTGGTCTTGAAATCGCACGGCATGCAGGGCCATATCGGCATAAGGAATCATCGGGAAACTGGGGCCGTGTCCCTCCGACGTGACTACCCCGGTGTTGTACTCCAACCCTTGCCGCAACAACTCGTCATTTAACTCTTGGCCTGGATTCAACAAGGCAGAGCTTTGCAGATGCCCCAGCAATTCTTCCTTGAGTGACTGCACTTTCTGGGGTTCGTTGTCGTAATAGCGACGGATCGCTTGCAACACCTGCATAAATCCAGGGCGACCATACCGCGCTTCGAGGGGGAAGTAGGTGCCGCCATAAAAGGGAATTAGGTCATCGGGAGCTAAGAACACATTCAAGGGCCAACCGCCTTGCCCTGTCATCATCTGCACGGTTTGCATATAGATGCTGTCCAGGTCTGGGCGCTCTTCGCGATCGACTTTGATCGGCAAGAAATTGGCGTTCATGTAGTCTGCGATCGCCGTATCAGAAAAGGCTTCTCCTTCCATGACGGTGCACCAGTGGCAACTGGAGTAGCCCACCGACAAAAAGATGGGTTTGTTGTCTCGCCGTGCTGTTTCCAAGGCTTCCTCACACCAAGGCCACCAATCAATTGGGTTCTCAGCATGTTTCCGCAAGTAGAGGCTTTGGGCTTGAGCCAGACGATTCGTCATAGGGGCTGATTCTAGAACTCAATAGGGGCATACCTTCGACAGTCTATCGCGCCTAAGCGGAGAGGGGCTGTACCCTGGGGGCGATCGCTCAACTCCATTCAGCAAAGCGATTAGAATATGAGCCAAACCCAGAGTCTGTTCACGGTAGCAGACCGTTGAGGCGTGAATTATGCAAGCACAACCAGATTGGGCATTTCTGGCAGCGAGTTCTCCTTACCAAACTGCGATCGCGGTGCAGAAGCTATTGCAAGAGGGCAAACCGATGGAAGCGGGCGAAGGACTCCATGCACTGATTGATTCTATGGGTAGGTCAGAAAAACGAGCGCTAAAAAGCCAACTCACTCGACTCATGAGCCATGTGATTAAGTGGAAGTGCCAACCAGAGCGGCGATCGCCAAGTTGGGCAATTACGATTCGGGATGCGCGGACAGAAATTGCTGACAGCCAAGAAGAATTCCCCAGCCTCAATCGAGATCATATTGAGTCGATTTGGCAGAAGTGCTTCGACAGAGCCATCAAAGATGCTGAGGATGAAATGGGGCTGCGGTGTTCCTTAACTTCCCTATCTTGGGCTGAAGTCTTTGAGGAAGAATACACGCTGCTAAAACCTAAAGCAGAATAACCTATCCTGATTCTCTCCAATACTTTTTATGCTATCCCTGTAGCAAAACTACTTCCCTCACTTTTCATCCTTCCTCCCTCATCCTTCATCCTTCCCCTATGGACTTCTCCGGACAAAACCTCCGAGGCCGCAGTTTCAAAGGCCAAGACCTCACCGGAGCCAACTTCAGCTACGCCGACATTCGAGGAGCAAACTTCACTAGTGCCATTTTGCAAGGGGCAAATTTTACGGGGGTCAAAGCAGGTTTACTTCCAAGTTGGAGCGCATGTTTATTTATAGTTTCAATTACCTTGTCTGTTTTAGGGCTGGGAACTTCTGTTGTTTCTGTCAACCTTTTTTCATCTGCTGATTTAGTTCACTGGTCCGAAGTCACAATGGCTTCAGACAACCCATTACGAGTAGACGTAAAATTTCCTATTCTTGAATTAGTAATTTTTGTCTTCTGCTTCACAAGCATAATGGCTGGACAATTCATTGGAGAAT
The DNA here is from genome assembly GCA_019358975.1 of Trichocoleus desertorum ATA4-8-CV12. Lineage (NCBI taxonomy): Bacteria > Bacillati > Cyanobacteriota > Cyanophyceae > Leptolyngbyales > Trichocoleusaceae > Trichocoleus > Trichocoleus desertorum. The sequence continues at coordinate 42,733 of JAHHIL010000006.1, read as the reverse complement.
TTGCGGACAAAACTCAAATTTCAATGGAGCTATTTGGCTCATCTCGAATGTCCCGAATGAAGTCAAAGCTTTTAGCAAAAACATTTTTTATATGCACTTTTATTACTTGGGCAATTTTCTTCTTATCAGAAAGCTCAAAAGTTACTTATGCATTATTCTTGTGGATGATTCTAGGGCTCTTTCCGGGGCTGTGTCTTGCGGCTTTTGTAGGTCTTGTTTTCGCATATCCTATATCCTCTAGGAATGTATTGTTTGATGGTAAAAGAACAATTTTTCGAAATTCCGATTTAACTGATGCTGACTTTACAAGGGCATCACTAACATATGTTGACTTCAGGAAATCCAATTTAGTTCGTACTTGCTGGTTTCAAGCTTGGACTGTCAAAGATGCATGGATCAAGGACACGTACTTAGAAGATTTTTATTTATATCGGTTGTTGATAACAAAACAAGGCGCTAATCAAATATTTTATGACACTAAAAAGACAAGAGATATTAATCTGGAGAAAGCCGACTTAACTAGTTCCATTTTTATGGACTCAGATTTAAGTCAAGCTAATTTACGAGGAGCTGATCTTAGCAGGGCAAACCTTATTCGAACGAGACTAGATCAAGCTGACTTAACAGGTGCCCATTTAACCGGAGCCTTCATTCAAGATTGGGGTATTAAAACGACAACCAAGTTTTCTGAAGTTAAGTGTGAATATGTCTATATGCGACTACCGACGAGGGAGAATCCAGATCCATTAAGAAAGCCAGATAATAGAAATGAAGTTTTTGCAGAGGGTGATTTTGAGGATTTCATTAAACCCTTAACTGACACACTGGATTTGTATCACAATCATGGAGTTGATCCACGAGCGATCGCGATCGCTTTCAAAAACTTGGCAGAAGACAACCCAGCAGCCGAGCTAGAAATTGTCGCAATGGAGAAGCGAGGCAAAGATAAATTTTTGCTGCGGGCTAAAACTGCCCAAGGGATAGACAAGTCTGAACTCAGCCAAGCTTATTTTGAAGACTACAATCAACTCAAAGCTCTACCTGCAAATCACTTACAACTGCTGCTTGCTGAGAAGGACGATCGCATTCGCAGCTTAGAAAACATGGTAGAAACAGCTCTCAAACAGCCTAAATTTTATACAGAAAACTATCATCATCGAGGAGATGTCATGCCAGAAAATAGCGGAGTCAATATTAACGCTGGTGGCAATATTGGCGACATCAACAGTTTAGTGGGGGGTGATGTCAGCGGTGTTGTGAACCTCGGTGAAATTAGCGGTAACGTCACCAATACCATTAATCAGCTACCCGCCTCCCTACAACCTGATGAACCTGGCATCAAAGAACTGCTAGAACAACTGCACCGAGCGATCGCCAGTGCTGAAGAACTCAAGCCAGAAGACAAAGCCGAAGCGCTCAAGCAAGTGCAAGCCTTAGCCGAGGCAGGAAAAGATCCCGCAGAACCTGAGAAGAAAAATGGAGCGAAATCAGCGATCCGGTGGCTCAAGGGGATGCTAACCGAACTCGCCGAACCCAGCGCGATCGTGCAACTCTGCAAACACGTATTGCCTCAAATCGCTGGAATCTTTGGACTTTAAGCCGAAATTGAGGCGATCGCACGCTTAAACCGACCGTAACCCCACCAAAATCAGTTCAATCGGTAGAATGGGGAAAAATGCGTGGACAGGCAAACTGCATGATTCCTACCGTTATTGAACCCTCTGGACGTGGCGATCGCGCCTTTGACATCTACTCTCGGCTACTACGGGATCGGATCATCTTCTTGGGTACCGCCATCGACTCTGATGTTGCCAACCTGATCGTGGCTCAGTTGCTCCTGTTGGACGCAGAAGACCCAGAAAAAGACATTTACCTCTACATCAACTCCCCTGGTGGTTCTGTGACTGCTGGTATGGGCATTTACGACACCATCAAGCACATCCGGGCCGATGTTTCTACCATCTGTCTGGGCTTGGCAGCTAGTATGGGCGCGTTTCTCCTCAGTGCGGGCACCAAAGGCAAGCGGGTCAGCCTACCCCACTCCCGGATCATGATTCACCAACCCCTCGGTGGTGCCCAAGGTCAAGCTACTGACATCGAAATTCAGGCCAAGGAAATTCTCTACCACAAGCAACGCCTGAACGAGATGCTGGCTGAGCACACCGGACAACCTCTAGAGAAAATCGCGGAAGATACCGAGCGCGACTTCTTTATGTCAGCCCATGAGTCCAAGGAGTACGGCTTGATTGACCAAGTGATCGAGCGCCGTCCCTCTGCTCAAAACCCGATCGCTGCGGTGAACTAACGCTTCCCTTTACAAATTCCCCCCTTTTTTAGGGGGGTTGGGGGATCAAAACGGGGATTCGTTGGGAGAAGGTTGCGATCGCAAGTATTCTAAGAATTCCAACAACTCTTCGTCGGTGAGATGCTGGCGCGATCGCTTGCCATAGGTGCGTTGTAGATAGGTACGGCCTTGCACATCCGTCCAGCCTAAGCGCTTAATTTCTACACTGGTTTGGGCGATCGCTTCCGACAAATCCATCGGTTCTCGGTTGGGTTCGCGAGGTGCTGGTTCTGGTGCTATCTCGCGAGCTTTTACTGCACTTTTGCCGTTGCGCCCATTGCTACGGGGGGCAGGTTGCACTTCTGGGTGGCTAGGAACGACAGGTTCAGCGATCGCCGCCGTATCTATATCAATATCTGTATAAGAATCTCGATACGAATCTGTATAGGTTTGATCGAATAGCTCGCCAGAAAAGTCACCTGAGAAAGTAGAAGCGGGTTCTGGCGCGATCGCAGGAATTCCTAGAGGTGCTGATTCTGGTAACGGCTGAGGTCTTTGCGGTTGGGCTGAGAACTGCCTAACTTCCCGGTAGTTACCGACATCAGCCAAGCGAGGCTGAGGCGAAAACTCCCCTTCGCTTTGGTGATTAGTCATTAAGTGCACCTGCACCTCATAAGCCGAGGGAGAAGCAGGGGGCTGGGGTGGCTGGGGAGCTTGAATCCCTAATACTTCCAAAGCCCGCAATCTGGCGCGATCTTCTGCTGCTTCAATGCTGGTAGCCACTGCCATCCCTGTAGCTAAAACGTTGCCTCCCACCTGAACTGAAGCTTTGACAATATAGTTGTCTCCCCGAATGTCTAGCAAGTCAGCCGTCAAGCTGCCCATCGGATAACGAGCTTGAAACTGTGACAAAGCCAACGACTGCCCAGACCGCTCAGCTAGCGGTGCAGCATCAGGTTGATTAACATGGCTGAGTTCAAAGCGTGGGGAATTCGCAGAACCGCTTCCATTTTGATCCCTGGGGTTATGCATTGCAGCACCGGGAGTCTGATATCGCAGGGCTAAGTTAACCCCAAACACGTCCATTTTATGCGTGGTTTGCCTCAATTGCACCTTAACTTTATCTGGGTAAACTAAGTGAGTGGGTTGATGGATGTCAGGCGTTGTCTGAGAGAACTTTTGACTCGCGGTTCTATCGCACCCATTCACGGATCTGTCTGGGTGGTTTAGTGTAACCTGCAAGAGGGATCGCTGAATAGAGGGTGGTGGATAGAACCGAATCTCTAACCCAACGGGGATACGGCAGCAGATCAAGTTAAGCGCTAAGCTAAGAGAATAAGCAATAATTCTTAATAACCTGTCTGATTCGCTTGGCTTCAGCTGAAAGTATTCTCAATTGCTCACTTTTTCAAAAATCTATTAATGCTAGACCACTTGTTAAACACTCCGATGAACTTTGGGTACGACACCCTCTTGCTCCTACCAGTCTTGGTGGTGCTAGAAGCAGTCCTGTCAGCCGATAACGCGATCGCCCTGGCTGCGATCGCTCAAGGGCTGGAGGGAAGTACCTTGCAACGTCGGGCGCTTAACCTGGGTTTGGTCTGTGCCTTCGTCTTGCGGGTAGCCCTGATTCTGACAGCAACCTGGGTGACGAAGTACTGGCAATTTGAGTTGGCGGGTGCCGCCTACTTGCTGTGGCTAGTGTTTCAGTATTTCAGCACTCCAGAAGACAGTGAGAATTCTCATCATGGCCCTCGCTTTGCCACGCTTTGGCAAGCAATTCCGGTAATTGCCTTTACCGATTTAGCTTTCTCTCTAGATAGTGTGACGACAGCGATCGCGATCTCCAAAGAAACCTGGCTAGTGATTACAGGTGGCTTAATCGGAGTGATTGCTTTGCGGTTTATGGCAGGCCTGTTTATCCGCTGGTTAGACGAGTTTACACATTTGGAAGATGCAGGCTACGTTACTGTCGCTTTAGTTGGCTTGCGATTGCTGCTGCGAGTGATTAATGAAGCTTTGGTGCCGCCAGAGTGGTTGATGATTAGTTTGATCGGCCTACTGTTCCTGTGGGGTTTCTCTGAGCGAGCTGAGCCAGAGTTGGAAGTGAGTAGTGAAGTCGCTGAAGTGCGATCGCCGAGCGAAGTAAAGAAATAGCAATGTGGTAGACCTTTTGTATTCGCCCCCTCAATCCCCCAAATTTGGGGGAAGCAAGAATCTAGTTCCCCCCAGTATTGGGCAGGGCTGTTTCATGTTACAAGAGGAAAAATTGAAATGTGGTTCAACTCCCTGCACTGCCCCCTAAATCCCCCAATTCTGGGGGACTTTGAGTCTTGTTCCCCCCAAATTTGGGGGGCTAGGGGGGCCTGGTTGGGAACGCTTTCGTTGTATGAAACAGCCCTGCCCAGTATTGGGGGGCTAGAGGGGCTAACTAGGGGCTGGGGGTTAGGTCTCTTTATTCGCGAGTCCAAGACATCAGGGTGGGTTCCCAGTTTGCGATTTCTTCTTCTTTGAACCAGAGAGCAATTTCTCGTTGAGCCGTTTCGATCGCGTCGGAACCGTGGATGAGGTTACGGCCAATGTTGATGCCAAAGTCACCGCGAATCGTACCAGGTTCAGCTGCGAGGGGGTTGGTTGCACCAATAATTTTACGAGCAGAAGAAACCACACCTTCGCCTTCCCATACCATTGCCACAACGGGGCCAGAAGTGATGAACTCGACGAGGCCAGCGAAGAAGGGTCTTTCCTTGTGGACATCGTAGTGCTGCTCGGCCAACTCGCGGCTCACGTTGAGGATCTTGAGGCCCACTAAGGTAAAGCCTTTGGTTTCAAAGCGACGAATGATTTCACCGACTAATTTCCGCTGCACACCATCGGGCTTAATTGCCAAAAATGTCCGTTCCAAGGGGTACTCCTGATATTTCATCAACTGTTACAAAGTCCAGATTACCCCAGAAAGTCTCTGCCAGAAGGTAAGGCTGAAAGTGCGCTAGATGATCATTTCGCATCAGGTGGATGCGCTAGACTGGCATTCGAAGTAAGGTCTGATTTTGCCAGCAACGAGTCAAGATCGGGCTTTTCTTTTGTCCAAAAGGATACTCAGAGGGTAAGTCAGGATGGGTGGACGGGCAGCAGCAAACGCTGGGATGGGGAAGAGTGCTAATAACGGAGCTAACAAAACTCAGCTGGGAAAAAACCACGCTGACCCAGAACTGGAGCCGTTGGATTTAGCGAAGCCAACAGAAACTTTGAATCTCCGTAAATCCTGGACGATTGAAGATAGCGAAGAACTCTATCGCATCCAAGGTTGGGGGGAGCCTTACTTTTCCATTAATGCTGCGGGCCACATTACAGTGTCTCCCAAAGGCGATCGCGGCGGCTCTCTGGATCTATTTGACTTAGTGAATGCCCTGAAATTGCGAAACCTAGGGTTGCCGCTACTGATTCGCTTTTCTGATATTTTGGAAGACCGCATTGAGCGTCTCAACGCTGCTTTTGGTAGGGCGATCGCTCGGTACAACTATCCAGGCACCTACCGGGGTGTGTTTCCGGTCAAGTGCAACCAACAACGTCACTTGGTTGAGAGCTTAGTCAAGTTTGGCAAGCCGCACCAGTTTGGTTTGGAGGCAGGTTCCAAGCCAGAACTGATGATTGCCCTGGCAACACTGGACACCCCTGGCGCTTTGCTGATCTGCAACGGCTACAAAGACCGCGAGTATATTGAAACGGCAATCCTAGCGCAACGCTTGGGCCAAACGCCGATCATTGTGCTGGAGCAAGTGGAAGAAGTGGCGTTGGCGATCGCGGCAGGACGCAAACTGGGCATTCAACCGATTTTGGGTGTGCGGGCCAAGCTGAGTGCCAAAGGGATTGGACGCTGGGGTTGTTCGGCGGGCGATCGCGCCAAGTTTGGCCTCACCATTCCGGAAATTCTCCATGCAGTCGAGCAACTAAAAGCCGCTGATATGTTGGGTTCGTTGCAACTGCTGCACTTCCACATCGGTTCACAGATTTCTTCGATCAATGTCGTCAAGGATGCGATTCGCGAAGCTAGCCAAATCTATGTGGAATTGGCCCAGCTTGGAGCCGACATGAAATATATTGACGTGGGCGGTGGTCTGGGCGTGGACTATGACGGTTCCAAAACCAACTTCTACGCCTCCAAAAACTACAACATGCAAAACTATGCCAATGATGTGGTCGCGGAGATCAAGGAAACCTGTGCCGAGCGTAATCTGCCTGTACCGACGATTGTGAGTGAAAGTGGCCGAGCGATCGCCTCTCACCAATCCGTCTTGGTCTTTGATGTCTTGGGCACCAGTGAACCGCCGTCAGAAACGCCAGAACCCGCCCGCGAAGATGAGCATTTGATCATTCGCAATCTCTACGACACTTACGCCTCTATTACTGCTGAGAATTACCAAGAGGCTTACCACGACGCCACGCAGTTCAAAGAAGAAGCGGTGAGCTTGTTTGGTTTTGGCTACGTTAGCCTGACCGAGCGAGCGAGAGCTGAGCGCTTGTACTGGGCCTGCTGCGAGAAGATTTTGGAAGTTGCTCGCCAGCAAGATTATGTGCCGGATGATCTCGAAGATTTAGAGAAAATCATGGCCTCGATCTATTACATCAACTTGTCGGTGTTTCAGTCAGCTCCAGACAGTTGGGCGATCGATCAGCTCTTTCCGATCATGCCAGTTCATCGCTTGAATGAGGAACCGACTCGACGGGCAACGCTGGCCGATTTGACTTGTGACAGCGATGGCAAAATTGACCAATTTATTGATCTGCGCGATGTCAAATCTGTTTTGGAGTTGCATACCCTCAAGCCAGAGGAGCCATATTACTTAGCCATGTTCTTGGGTGGGGCGTACCAAGAGATCATGGGTAATCTGCACAATTTGTTCGGCGACACGAATGCTGTTCACATCAGCCTCACACCCAAAGGCTACCGAATTGAGCATGTCGTCAAGGGTGACACGATGCACGAAGTGTTGGGCTATGTCCAATACGATGCCGAAGACCTAATCGAAAACATTCGCCAGCAGACAGAACATGCGCTGCAAGAAAAGCGGATCACGCTCGAAGAATCTCAACTGCTGCTACAAAATTACGAGCGCAGTTTGAGCAGCTACACCTATCTCTCCTCCTGATAGTTACACAGGCTGGAACGGTAGGGTTCTGAGTTCCAGCAGCTTTGCTAAACTTGCCACTCAACAAAATTGGCTCAGTAGAAATCCGGATTTGCAGAACCACCCTTTGGAATCAAGAGGGGAAGTGCAACGTCCGGTTTCTCTGGTCTAGCTATCTATTTCACCCATTGCGATCGCGCTTTGCACTTCATGAACAATTTGCAAAAGCTTCCGTCATTTCACGTAGGACGGTAGATCGGCAAATTTAATCTAACCAAGATAAATATCATCATGAAAACAACAGAGCGCTATAGCCCGATGTTCAAATTGGCTTGCGAAACCGTTAAATATTTCTTTCTGAGCTTGTTTAGCTTCTCAATTCTTTGCATTGTGTTGGCAGGTTTAGGCGCGAGTTCTCTCGTGACCGTTTTGCTAGCTGTGGTAGGTGGCTGGTTTCTGCGTGTGGGCGCGATCGCCCTCTGCTTTATGGCTAGTGCCATTATCTTTGAGTCGTTGCGCTTTTAGGTTGCGTCGTGAATGCTAATGGGTTGCAGCAAGGGAGGCGCGATCGCCTTAGAAAGCTAGCTCTTTCAAGCTCCCTGCCTCAAGACAGTGTTAAGAGTACCGGACTTTCGAGGAAACTGGGGGACAATAGCCCTAGCTGGACTTGGAGTTTGCTCGATCATGCGGCCCATTCGTACTTTCAATGTCTCTCCCTCCTTGCCTTCCCGCCTAGAACCTCTGCGGAAGTTGGCTTACAACCTTCATTGGGACTGGAACTTTGAAACGAAAGATTTATTCCGCCGTTTAGACCGAGACCTTTGGGAGTCTAGCCGCCACAACCCCGTGCTGGTGCTTGGCACCATTAGCCAAGATCGCTTGCGTGAAGTAGCCGAAGACGAAGGGTTTCTGGCTCACATGGAGCGGGCTGTCCGTCAACTAGACGGCTATGTGGCTGAGCGGACTTGGTATCGTAAGCAAAAAGCTAAAGATCAACCAGCTTGCTACGCCTACTTCTCAGCAGAGTTTGGCTTGACTGATTCCCTACCCATCTATTCAGGTGGTTTGGGGGTTTTGGCAGGCGATCATCTTAAATCTGCGAGTGATTTGGGTTTACCCTTGGTTGCAGTAGGTTTGCTGTATCAAGAAGGGTACTTCGCCCAATACCTCAATGCGGATGGCTGGCAACAAGAGCGCTATCCCATCAACGACTTCTATAACATGCCGCTGGAGCTAGAGTGCCATCCAGACGGCTCAGAGATCCGAATTTCTGTAGAGTATCCCGGTCGGACGGTCTATGCCAGAGTGTGGCGGGTGCAGGTGGGTACAGTGCCGCTGTATCTGCTTGACACCAATATTGAACCGAACAGTCCCTACGACCATGACATCACCGACGAACTCTATGGTGGTGACATCGATATGCGGATTCACCAGGAAATGATGCTGGGGATTGGTGGCGTCCGCATGTTGGAAGCCTTAGGGCTGAAACCGACTGTTTATCACATGAATGAGGGACACTCGGCGTTTCTGGCTTTGGAGCGGATTCGCAAGATGATCCAGGAAGACGGACTGACTTTTGCCGAAGCTAGCCAAGTGGCCCAGTCTACGCAGGTGTTTACGACCCACACCCCGGTTCCAGCGGGAATTGACTTGTTTCCCCCAGACAAAATCATGGATTATCTGGGGCACTACGCTGAAATTTTTGGCTTTCCTAGAGAAGAGTTTCTTGCCCTCGGTCGGGAGAATACAGGCGATTTCTCCTCACCTTTCAGCATGGCGATTCTGGCGATCAAGATAGCGACCTTTATTAATGGGGTCAGTCAATTGCATGGGGAAGTTTCTCGCCACATGTTCCAAAGCTTGTGGTCTAATTTCCCACCGAATGAAGTGCCCATTACCGCCATCACCAATGGAGTTCATGCCCGGAGCTGTGTCGCTAAATCGACTCAAGAGCTGTACGATCGCTACCTCGGCCCCAGTTGGTCAGATGCGCCGCCAGACCATCCGCTGTGGGAACGGGTGGAGTCACTTCCTGACGAAGAACTCTGGCGCAACCATGAACGCTGCCGCTCGGAACTGGTAGTATTTGTGCGCGATCGCCTGCAAAAAAATGTTCGCGATCGCGGCGGTTCTCTGAGCGAGTTAGCGCAAGCTCAAGAGGTGCTCGACCCCACCGTTCTAACCATCGGCTTTGCCCGTCGCTTTGCCACCTACAAGCGCGCCAGTTTGTTCCTGCGAAATTTGGAGCGAATTAAAGAAATTCTGATGGGTGGCTCTAAGCATCGGGCTGTGCAATTTGTGATTGCAGGTAAAGCACATCCCAAAGATATCCCTGGTAAAGAACTGATTCGCCAAATTGTTCACTTTATTCGCGAGGAAGGAATGAGCCGCCATGTGGTGTTCATCCCTGACTATGACATCCATGTAGCTCGGTTGATGGTGGCAGGCTGTGATGTTTGGCTCAACACGCCCCGTCGCCCCCGCGAAGCTTCGGGTACCAGCGGTATGAAAGCGTCGATGAATGGCCTGCCCAACCTCAGCATCCTGGATGGCTGGTGGGATGAAGCGGATTACGTCAAAACAGGCTGGCCGATTGGACATGGTGAAGATTATGCAGACCCCAACTATCAAGACGATGTAGAAGCCAATGCGTTGTACGACCTGTTAGAGCAACAGATTGTGCCGTTGTTCTACGATCGCGACCCAGACGGATTGCCGCGTGGTTGGATTGCCAAGATGAAACATGCGATCCAACTTAACTGTCCTCGGTTCAACACGGCGCGGATGGTGCGGGATTATGCCATGCAAGCTTACTTCCCAGCCAGCGATCGCCACCACGCAATGGTAGAAAACCAATACGCCGCTGCTAAAGAGCTATCCCACTGGAAAGCGCACCTGTTTGAGCATTGGTACGACATGAAGATTGAAGATATTGATATCTCTCAACCTGCGGATATTCAAGTCAACCAAACCATTAGCGTTAAAGCTCGTCTGAACTTGGGAGCTTTAACCCCTACGGATGTGCAGGTGGAACTGTATCAAGGCGCAATCAACGCCGAAGGTGAGATCGCTGAAGGTGTGCCTGTGGTCATGGAATATCAAGGCCAAGACCCCAACCAGCACAGCATCTACACGATTGATGTCAGTTACTCCAGTAGTGGTTTACAGGGTCTATCTCTGCGAGTTCTACCCAAAAATGAATATCTCAGCAGTCCTTACGAGCCAGGGTTGATTCTTTGGGCAGAAGCGTAGGAACCACGATATAGCCTGTTTCGCGATCGCCCAAAACTAAGTTGCGTTCTAGTCCCCAGTACCACCAATGCGCAGCAACATAGGCGCAAATTAAGGCATCCAGTTGATCTTCAACGGCTTTCATCTCTGTGCCTTTACTGGGGATTTCTGGAATTGTGGTTGGGTTTAGTAGAGATAAGCTTGGTTCCAAGGTAGGCAAGTCTTGCAGAATGTGCTGACGTAGCTTCAGCAGTTCCAGTCGGCGATCGCTCAGCTTGCCTTTTTTGTATTTCAAAATTTTCGACAAGCCAAACAGGTAGATCATCGCTGGATGGGGAAACACCTCGATTTGGTAGCGTCCTGGTTGTTGCGCTGTTAGTACTGGCGCATGATCAAACCCTTTCGCCTCCAAGCTCAGACCAAAAGCTACCGTCCGTTCAGCAAATGGTAAACCCAAGTTGGCGGGGTAACAGCCTGCGTGATAGCGGCCAAAATGCTTGTGAGTCAGGCGATCGGGCAGTCGCATCCCCGTTTTGTTGGGGATTAAGGTTGGTGCATCTACCGCAATTATGGCCGATGCTTCAGCCGGAACCCAGTGATCTACCCAGGCCAAAACGTCAGCGATCGCTTCTAATCGCTCCAAATTCTGTAAATGTAGTTTGCCGTCTCGCCATTCGAGGCAGCAGAGTCCGCTAGGTTGCGATCGCCACCCCAAATCAATCCCCAGAAATCTCATTACTTTAAATTTGGCTGTTTGAATATTATTTCAGACCTCATGGGAATGCTAACCAAGTACCAAGAACATTAAATATTGACTTTAAAGAGTTAGTAAAATTCCGGATTCCAGACTTTATTTAAGCAAGAATTGCTTGAGAGCAAAGAGGAATCACTGACGCTCCATAATTCAAAAAGCTATGCCCAAAACTAATACGAAAGCCAAATCAACTAGGAAGAAATCATCTAAGGCTCAATCAGGACAGCCGTCGGCTCAGCTAAACACATATCTAAGAAATGAAATTTCTCGCCTTGCAGAAATACATGGTGTAAGTACAACTGCATTAGAAGAATTTACTTGTTTCGTCATTGCAAATCATCAGAAACAAGAACCAGTTACCGAACGTACAAAAGTCAAGCCACTTACGCTAGCCCAACTCAAAGCAGCAATCTATCAACATTTTTCAGTTAAAGATACTACAGAACTTAAAAAATCTGGTGCTTTCAGAATGGCAACAGATGGCATGGACAATCTTAATCTAGGCGCAAAAGATGGATGGGAAAAGCTATATCGCAAGTTTATTGGCATTCTTCCAGGCGAAGAAAATCAGCAGGGATATGGCTGCATCAATGGCATTAATGTCTTTAATTACTTCAAGCCTTGGCAGGTTTTTGCTCTAGATCCTAAAACTGCAACCCATAAAGACATTCAGAATGCCTACCACCAACTAAGCAAAATCTACCATCCCGACAATTCGAAAACAGGTGACGCTGCTATCTTTAACCGCCTCACCATTATGTACAAGAGCATCAGCGCAGAGGCATAGTCATGGCAAAGAAAAATTCGGGCTTCACGATCCGGGAAGAGCAGCTCTCAGAGGCTTTGGAAATCACCCGTAAAGAATTAGATCAAATCGTACAGTTCTTTAACTCCGATCCAAATGACCAGTGGGAGCTACGAGAAAGTGAGCACTTCATTTACATTAATAAGAGTTTGAATGAAAGGCTCTTTTCTGAGCAAGGAGCCTATGCGATCGCCAAATACATGGATGAGAAAGAGAAAAAGAGTATTTGGTCACGCATTAAAGAATTTATCACCAAACATAAAGAAAAAATTCGCAATTCTTTCATCAGCAAAAAGATTCAAGAAAACTCTAGCTCACTAACACTCAGAAACAATAGACACTTTCTTTCAAAAAAAGATGTTGTCAATATTCTTTGTACTAGCCCTGCCCGTTTAAATAAAGCCTTTGATGATATTCAAAGATCGGATTCTCCACTTGAACTTCATACAGATTTTGATGACATAGATGGTGTTCGGCACTATTCTCTTGCAGGCTTCTATAGATTATCGGAGAATCTTGCCAAAGAGTTAACTGTCAAAAATCGCCGTAGTTGGTGCGGGGCCATTGAGGTTGTAGGCAAGAAAACCTTTAAGATGATCATTGATGAGGAAACAGCACAACAAAAGAGAATTGATTCAGCAATGAATGCTGCCAAGAGACGGGACGGTAGCCGCTGTCAAATTACTAATCAAAAGCGAGACAAATACAACAGATGTAATTTTGTTGTACATCACATCTATTCAAAAGAATACTATCCTCATCTCGCCGCTTGCCAAGACAACTTGATTACTCTAGCAGAGGTAGTTCACCAAGAATTTCACATTTGGAATGGTGGCTTTCAAAAACCCTGCACAGTTGATCATCTAATTCAGTTTGTTAATGAGCTACATCCTGATAACTACGAGGTAGTTTTGAAGCTCAACAAAGCAAAACAGATCTTGAATGCGCAGGTAGTGCAATCTAAAGCAGCGTGAGCGTTGCTATACTCAAGGCGAAATTGTGCAAATTCGTCATTTGAGGGTACATGCTCACCGTTCACCATCTCAACGTTTCCCAGTCTGAGCGGGTTATCTGGCTGCTCGAAGAACTAGAACTACCGTACGAACTAAAGGTATACCAGCGCGATCCGTCTACCCAATTCGCGCCAGAAGAACTGCGATCGCTTCATCCGATCGGTAGTGCGCCTGTGCTTTGTGATGGTGAAGTTGTGCTGGCTGAGTCTGGAGCCATCCTTGAGTATGTGTTGACTCGCTACGGAGATGGACGGCTCACAGTACCTGTCACAGCGCCTCAATACCCTGACTATCTTTACTGGTTCCACTATGCCAATGCCAGTCTCATGAATCAGATGAGCCTGCACTGGATCGCGACAATGGCTGCGGGTGCAGATAGTGGCTCTCCACTGTTACCCATGCTCCAAGAACGGCGCGATCGCCACCTGCAATGGGTCGAAACTCGCCTATCCCAAGTACCCTACTTTGCGGGTGATGAGTTCACAGCAGCTGACATCATGATGCACTTCCCCTTTGGCACTATGAAGGCGTTCTACAACGTGGGGCTCAGCAACCGCCCCAGCATTCGAGCGTGGTTGGAAAGAGTTAGTCAGCGTGCTGGCTATCAGCGTGGAATGAAAGCAGCCGGACACGATCGGGACCCAGCATTGGAGGGGGGCGAGACGCGAGAGGTATTTTAAGGGAAAGCACTAAAAAATAATTGAAGGACACAGCAAAGCCATGTCCCAGTCATACCCGGCTGAAGGAATTAGGAGTCAATCTCAGGTTAAAAAGTTTGACATCCACCTATGGCTTTAACGATAACGACCCTGAAGAGCCTAAGTTGTTATTAATACTACATATTGAGAAAATTCTAGTCAGGAATAGCGATCGCCTGCTAAAAATCAGTGTTTATGCTGGTATCGACTAAAGGCAGGCCCATAAGCAGCCAACAGATTTTGCGGGGATAAAGCGACCTCTGGTTGTCCATGACAAATGAGGCGTTGATTGACACACAACACGCGATCGCAATGGCGACTAACCATATCTAAATCGTGAGACACCTGTAGCACAGTCCACTGTTGTTCTTGCTTAAGTTCATGCAACAAGGCGTAAAAGTCGGCCTCTCCCTGAGCATCCACCCCTGCAAAGGCTTCATCCAGCACCAAAAGTTTGCGGGGCATCACGAGACAGTAAGCCAGCAACACTCGCTTCAGTTGTCCGGTGCTGAGGGTGCCAATGGGCCGCTGGCGCAGGTGATAGGCATCCACTCGTTGTAAAGCTTGAGCGATCGCAACTTGCCGTCTTTGCTGGCGATCGCGTTTCATCACAAGAGCTTTCAGGCTCCGTCTCCAGAGTTGAGCTAGAGAGGTTTCAGTTTGCAAATCAACCCAGCCTAGTCCTACCAGCTCACTCACCGAGATCGGAAAGCTGCGATCGAAGACAAAATTTTGTGGCACGTAGCCAATCTGGTGCCGTAAGTTTCCCAGACGAGACAGAGGACGACCAAAAATCTGGATCGTGCCTTGCTGATGAGGCAATAGACCCAGAACTGCTTGAATTAAAGTACTTTTTCCAGCTCCATTTGGCCCTACAACGGCTGTATCCGTACCGGAGTGCAACTCAAACGAGACATCCTGAACCGCCGCATGCTGCCCTTGATAAACGACTAGGTGCTCAACTTGCAGAGTGGGCGTTTTCCCTTCCTGACTAGTTTTTGCTAGCTTTGGCCAGTCTAGGTTCTGCCAAGACTGTGCTTCAGAGTCGAAATGTGGTTGATCGGAGTTCATCAATTCTATTGACATGCAGCTTCGAGAGTTTGGAGGTTTTTTTGCATCGCGGTGAAGTAATACTGCGGGTCTAGAGAACCAGCTTCTAGGGAGTCCAGAGGACGCAAGGGGAGGTTCAAATCTTGGGCCAAGCTTTGCAGCAGCTTGTTATCAGTACCCGGTTCACCAAACAAAGCTTTCACTTTGTACTGCTTCACGGTGGCGATCGCATTTTGCACATCGGCAGGCGACAAATTATCTTCGGGTAGCTCCACCACCGCTACTTGCTGCAACTGATACCGCCGAGCTAAATAGGGGTAAGCATTGTGGAACGTGACAAAAGTACAGTTGGGATATTTTTGGAGCGTTTGTTGAAATTGCTGATCTAGCGTTTCTAATTGCTGGATGTAGGCAGTGGCGTTGGCTGTATAAGTAGATTGATTGGGTGGATCGACCTTAATTAATTCATCCCGAATATTGGCAATTTGTTGCTTAACAAGAGTCGGATCTAACCAGACATGCGGATTACCTTCTGGATGCGAATGGCCTGCCGCCTCTGCTTTATGGTCGGCTCCCGCCTCTGCGTGCCCATGCTCATCAGATTCATGATGATTAGGAGCCACTTCACCAATGGGTGTAATGCCTCGACTCGCGTCAACGACTACCAGCTTAGAATTCTGAGCACTTTTTATAGTATCCCGCAAGAAGGATTCCAGCCCTAAGCCATTCTCGACCAACACGTCTGCTTGAGCGATCGCCTGGACATCCCCTGGCTTCGATTGATATTCGTGAACTTCAGTCCCTGGTGGAATTAGCACTTTTACGTCTGCCGCGTCTCCTGCTACAGCTTTGGTAAATAAGTACATGGGCAAGAAGGTCGCCATGACTTGCAGGCGATCGGAGGGTGCCGCTGACCCAGAGGACTCAGCCCTAGGGGAGGAAGGGGAGCCTGGGTTGGGCTGGCTACACCCCATCAGCGCCACCAGCAGCAAGGTTTGTAGCAGCGATCGCAAGTTGGCATTCAGCACAGCTTTTCTCCAGAGATACCAGCCTGCCACTGGCGCGAAAATGATAATCAATCTTATTCTACTCGATTGATAATGAATCTTATTCTGGAAAAAATTTATGAATTTGCTGCTAGCCCCACTCCGGGCTCTCCTACGCTTCGCTAAAACCCGCGATCGGGCTCAGTTGCAGTGAACTGGAGCTGCCGTGGAGGTTGCTTATCGGCTGCAACAGAGGCTGGATTAGACAAATCGAGGGAACTTCTAAACCACAGGGCTTGTTGCGGAGACCCGATCGCAATCTCAGCTTCGTCTAGGGCGTACTTGAGCCGACGACGAAATTCGCGGGCGACCTTCCATTGTTGTAGAGGTTGAGTTTTGAGCCAAACCCGAATTAGGATTCCGGCGTGATCCAATTTATCAATGCCTAGTACTTCCGGAGCTTCAGGCATTTTCGTGCGCCATTCGCGATCGCTGTACATGGCTTCTCCGACTTGGCGAATGGTCTCTATGGCACAATCGGGGTCTGTGCCATAGGCAATATCAATGGCGATATCTACCCGAGACCAGTCTTTGGAGAGATTCTGCACAATCGCGATCGCACTGTTAGGGATGGTGATTAAGCGGCCCTCATTATTGCGAAGTTGAGTGATCCGCAAATTCATATTTTCGACGAAACCTGAGACTTCCCCCACGGTGATCACGTCGCCTACAGCGTACTGATCTTCTAGCAAAATCAGAAAGCCGTTGATCACATCTTTGATAATGCTTTGAGAAGCAAAAGAAATCGCGAGACCAATGATCCCAGCCCCAGCAAGTAAGGGGATCAGATCTACTCCGACGACTGACAAAGCTGCCAAACCACCCGCGAAGGTGCAAACAATCGTGACCACACTTTTGAGCACTCGCGAAAAAGTAGACACTCGTAACGCTAAACGCTGAGAAGCTTCTGGTTCTAAAAGTTGCCCTTCGGCGATCGCGTCTAAAAACTGATCAATTAAAACTTCAGCCGCGCGGACTGCGACATAGGTCAGGAGGCCAATTCCTAGAACTTGCAAGGGAGCTGAGAACAACAGGGGTTGCAACCAGCGACTTTGAGGAAACAAGCCCAGAATCACATAGGTGCTGCCACCCCACAACCCTACTTGGGCACCATCCACTAGGCGGCGTTTAATATCGTAGACGTTGTGCTGCTGTCGAGCCGTCAATTGCTGCTCGACCATCGCGGCAGTTTCAAGCTGCTCACTGATAGAGGATCTGGGATCGGCTGAGCTTACTGCATCTGGCAATACTTCTGCTTGGGTGGGAATCTGCGCTTGCAGCTGTATTTGCTTAGCCCTAAGGCGGCGTTGCAGACGATTGAGCCCATAGCTGCCGACAATCACCACAAGCCCAATACCATCTGCGATTAGAGCTTGGCGCAGCAGAAATTGGGGTTGCCGTTCCTGCTGTGCCCGAATCAAGGCATTGCCAATAATATCGGTAAGGCGATCGGCCCAGCGTTCTGGGTCACGACCTTGCAACTGGGCATCTAGCGTTGTGACTGTCATCAGCCATTGATCGTTGATGTAGATGACAGGCAATCCACTTTGCTGATCGATCGCACTGGTCACCTGAAGCTTGCCTGGATCAAATTTACTGGAGGCAACTCGTTGCAAAATCGTCTCAACATCTCTTGCCCGTTGTCTCACTGGCGTGGTTGGGCCTGGTGTTTGGGCTACCTCTGGCAGCGCGATCGAGAAAAGAGTTCTGCCATCTAAGCGCACTTCACTCGTCGTTACATCAGCGCTATCAGCCTGGGGTCTGGACTCAGTTAAGAAGCTGTCTAGCTTTTGGACATTGGGGCTGAGCGTCTGGGATAGCTGAGCGGTGGCAGATTGAGTAGTGGCAGGCTGAGCCGTAACAGGTGACAGAGAGATAGGCATTACGCTCAGCGCGATCGCTCCCACCATCACTCCCCGGAAATGCCCACACCGGGGCCAGCGACGCACTTGGCCCACCTTTAAATCTATGTTCCATTGAAAGAAGCTCATCTTAAACCTCCGAGAGACTCCTGCTAGAGTGCGCAGCACTTAACGGCGAGAAGGGTAGGAGCGGCAATGGAGCGAGGTTGGATGCCCCAAAATTGCCATATAGTCTATGCTTCTCACAGCTCTCTTGATAGGATGCGAGAGATGGAAAAGGCTTATCGCTACCGTTTTTACCCAACTCCCGAACAGGAGTCGCTCCTGCGTCGAACGTTGGGCTGTGTGCGATTGGTTTACAACCGCGCCTTGGCTGTGAGAACTCAAGCCTGGTATGAACGGCAAGAGCGGATTGACTATGTTCAAAGCTCTGCCCTGTTGACCGGATGGAAGAAACAAGATGACCTCCAGTTTTTGAATGAGGTGAGTTGCGTTCCATTGCAACAAGGCTTGAGACATCTGCAAGCCGCTTTTAGCAACTTCTTTGTGGGTCGGGCGAAATACCCCAACTTCAAAAAGAAGCGTAATGGCACTGCCCCCAGTGTGGCACCCACCATGACCGAGATATAAATGCCGCTCAAAATATTCTTGCCGTGGGGCACACGGTCAAAGTCTGTGGAGCGAACGTAAGACCTGATCAGCATCAGTTGAAAGGGCGGTTGCAGAAAACCAGTAATGGAAAGAAACAGAAACCTAAGTCGTGAGACTTAGGTTTCTCCCGCCACACCGTCAGGTTGTCGGCGAGAGGATGTCAAATGGAAGCCGACTGAAATAGGACAGAATCTGAGTTTGTGAATTTGTAACACTTGGTTACGATACGACTCTCCTAGTCTAACGGCGCGATCGCGCTGCAACTTTATCCTTAGGGGGAGTAACGAGAATGTCAAACTAAGGAAAGATTTTTTTCTGGATATTGAACGCGGCTCGGAGGCGGCTTTGGATTCTGGACGTTTTGACCCCATTAACTCAACTGGCGATCAGAGTAAAGGATTTGCCTCGGTTGCAGCGGTAAACAATACCACCATAGGGACGGTGTTCGATCGCGCCATGATGCAGCGCTGCTTAGAACTCGCTCGACGTGCCTTAGGCCGCACTGCTCCCAATCCTTTAGTGGGAGCTGTCATCGTCAAAGATGGAGAAATTATTGGCGAAGGTTTTCATCCTCAGGCAGGCCAACCTCACGCCGAGGTATTTGCCTTACGGGAAGCAGGCGATCGCGCCCAAGGAGCCACCCTTTATGTCAACCTAGAGCCTTGCAACCATCACGGACGAACCCCTCCCTGTTCCGAGGCAGTGGTGGCAGCGGGTCTCGCTAAAGCAGTGGTGGGGATGGTAGACCCCAACCCCAAAGTGGCAGGAGGTGGCATTGCCCGACTCCAAGCCGCAGGCATTGAAGTGGTGACAGGGGTAGAAGAGGCTGCTTGCCAGGAGTTAAATGAAGCTTTTGTGCATCGGATTCGCTACCATCAACCCTTTGGCATTTTCAAATATGCCATGACTTTAGATGGCAAAATTGCCACCAATAGCGGCCACAGTGCCTGGATTACAGGGCAAGCAGCCAGGGCAGAAGTGTTTCAACTGCGAGCCGCTTGTGATGCTGTGATCGTGGGTGGCAATACTGTACGGCTTGACAATCCATTGCTCACCAGCCGTCAAGTTGATGGCCCTCATCCGTTGCGGGTCGTGATGAGCCGCACCCTAAATTTGCCAGAGCAAGCTCATCTGTGGCAAACCACAGCAGCACCTACTTTGGTGATCACAGAGCCGGGAGTGAAGCCTGAGTTCCAAGCATTGCTAAGACAACTAGGAGTAGAGGTAGTAGAGCTGTCCCCGCTTACACCTGCCCAGGTTATGACCCACCTTTACGATCGCGGCTTTTTGTCGGTGTTGTGGGAATGTGGCGGCACCTTGGCTGCTCAAGCGATCGCAGAGGGTACGGTGCAAAAAGTCTTAGCCTTTATTGCTCCCAAGATTGTCGGTGGCAGCACAGCCCCTTCTCCGGTGGGTGACCTAGGCTTCCTCACCATGCCCGAAGCCTTGCCTTTAGAAAAACTGCGCTGGCGATCGGTGGGGCCAGATCTGTTAATAGAAGGGTATCTACCCCAAAGCAGTGCCAAGACTCGGTAGAAGCGGCAGAGTAGGCGATCGCTCTGCCTCTAAATCTGTATTACCAATGTCAAAAAACCATGATGAAGTATGGGAGCTTAAAACAGGTTTAAACTTCAGCAATATCTGCTATATTCGCGCTAACTCAGTTCAGCACTGGCGCTTTCAAACAGGCTCGAATTCCGGATTTGCCAATGAATCCAGGTAGGAAATAAAGATATGTTGGAAATCACGGTTTTGAGCTTATTCGTTGGCAGTTTGGGCGCTCAGGCAACTCTCTTAGGAAATTGGTTGCGCTGGCAGCAGGTAGTTTTGGGGCAGCAAAGTGAGGAGGAGGAAATTTTGACCCGCTACGAGACGAAAGAAGATATTGCCAAAACAGGCCACGGGAACACCACTGCTCCACGCCAAACCGCTAATGGCCAAACTGCAAATGGACAAACTGCGAATGGACAAACTGCGAATGCAGCCACCAAAGAAGCTCAGCGCGACCCACGCTTAATGGGTTGGGAATTCAAAATTATCCGGGCGAGTCGGGATTTGTTTCGTGACCCAGCCGTATTTCAGCGGATGTGCCAGGAGGAATCGGAAGCAGGCTGGATCATGCTAGAAAAACTGGACGATCGCCGAGTCCGCTTCAAGCGCCCGATCGCCATGCGAGAAATTATCAAGGGTGACTACCTTAACTACGACCCCTATCGCTGTCACTATGGCCCCACCCATAACTCGGTAACTTGGCTCAGCGCGATCGCAGCTCTCATCGCAATTTTGTTGCCTGCCTATTTAGGCTATGCCCTGGTGTCTATGCAGTTTAATAAAACACCTGTCAAGCCTGCCGCAACCGCTGTTCCAGGCGTACAGGCATTGCCTTCAGATTTGTTATCTAAGCCTTGAAGCAGGGTAGTCAAGCGCTACAAAATCTGAGCCAAAAACTGACGAGTGCGTTCCTCGCGGGGATTCTGGAAAAACTCGGTGGGGGTACCTGACTCGATTAAAGCGCCGCCATCCATCAAGATAATGCGATCGGCGACTTCTCGCGCAAACCCCACTTCATGGCTAACCACCACCATCGTCATGCCAGATTCGGCCAGCGATCGCATTACGTCCAGCACTTCGCGCACCATTTCGGGGTCGAGGGCGGAGGTGGGTTCATCAAACAGCATGATTTTGGGTTGCATGGCTAGGGCACGGGCGATCGCGACTCGTTGCTGCTGCCCTCCCGAAAGCTGACCTGGATACTTGTGGGCTTGCTCCAAAATTCCCACTCGCTCTAGTAGCTGCATCGCGACATCTTCGGCTTGGGTTTTGGCCCACTTCCGCACCCATTTTGGAGCCAGTGTAATATTCTGCACCACGGTCAAATGCGGAAACAGGTTGAACTGCTGAAACACCATCCCTACTTCCTGCCGAATCGTTTCGATATTCCGCAGATCGTGGGATAGCTCAATGCCATCTATTGCAATCCGCCCCTTTTGATACTCTTCGAGCGCATTAAAGGTGCGGATAAAGGTAGATTTCCCAGAGCCAGAAGGCCCCATAATTACGACAACTTCCCCCCGCTCTACGGTCAGACTTGCCCCCCGCAAGACATGAAACTTGCCGTACCACTTATGTACCTCTTCCGCCACAATCATGCTCATTGCTTCTCAGTCAGCTCCCCATTTTCTCCTTGTTATACCGCTGTAATGCCTAACAAGGTTAATAAACTTCATCATGGGTTCCAATGTCTATCAGGACAAGCACTTCACTATTGGTTTCCGTATCCTGCTCAATGGAGAAAACTACACGACAGTCATAGCCGCAAGAACAGGATTGCAGACCATCCAACTTACCACTCAGTTTATGAGTACCTAAGGTAGGAGCGAATACGTCTGCTTCCATTTGTTGAAGAGTTGCTTCAATCCGCTGCTGAAGATCAGCATTTCGCTTTACAAACTTACGAAATGCCCGCTTAAATTTGGGGGTTAAAACCAGCGGTCTCACGCTTCTGGCTCGTGCAAGGACTCACGTAATGCTGAAACAATATCTTCGGCTGACTGAGGTCGAAATTTACCTGCCCGAAAATCAGCTAATGTTTGTTGGGCATCCGCAGCCATTTCTGCGCGACGACTTTCATGGTGGCGATTTTGCAAAATTTTGATCAACATTTCCTGCTGTTCGTAGGGCAGTTGCAACGCAGTTTCTAGTACTTGCTCAAGGGTATTCATGGAATTAAGTTATTTCCTTCAGGTTTTCAACACCTAACAAGGTTGCATAAATTGTATCGCCCTCGTTCTTGCTAGGTGTGCGATCGCTCTAACCCCATATATTTTTTTGATCCTACTCCACAATCTTTTGTCTTCTTGCTGAAGTGCGATCGCTCGTATCATTTAACTTTTGGCATTAGGCTTTCAGCTATCACAAATACCCATCAGCAAATTGAATCTTCTTCACTCTAAAGGGACGATCGCCTATGAAGTATTAACGTTCCAGTTGAGCGGCAACAAGTAACCTTGGCATCACCACCAAGATCTTTCAACTGTCCGAGCCAAGCGGGTTTTTATGCTGCGTTTTTACGGTTATCACAACAACTTTATTCAGGCTTGAATTATGTTCGATCGCTACTCCTCAAACGAAATTAACAGCTTACGTAGCAATTGAGCGAGAACTTCACGTTCCGCTTTTTCTAAACTGCTAAGGAGACGATTCATATTGGCAACATGAGCCTCAACAGCTTTTTCAATCACGTTGAAACCTTTGTTGGTCAACTGAATTAGCGTTCCTCGGCGATCGCTTGGATCGGGAATGCGCCGCACAAGGTCTGCTTGTTCTAAGCGATCTATCCGATGCGTCATTGTACCGGATGAAATCATCAAGGTGTTGAATAGCATAGTCGGCGAAAGCTGGTACGGCTGACCCGAGCGGCGCAATGTAGCCAACACATCAAATTCTCCAGCATTCAAATCAAAGTCTGAAAATATCTCCTGAAGCGCTCGTTCTAGGTGTTTGGTTAGCCGCCCTATCCTGCCAATGATGCCCATAGATGACACGTTTAAGTCAGGGCGCTCTTTCTGCCATTGAGCCAAAACTGCATCGACTGGATCGGCGTTCATTAAAATGCTACTCATCTAAAAATCTTGATGTCAACTATCTTAATGTCAAGACAACTGCTGTAATCTTGACACAGAGTATCTTGATATAGAGATAAAAGCTATGAAGACAGCCCACGTTCATCTGTCCGATATTTTGCTGACTGCTCTAGCGCCGATAACTTGGGGAACGACTTACGTTGTGGCAACTGAACTCCTACCGCCTGACCATCCGCTATTGGTGGCGGCCTTACGTTCGCTGCCAATTGGTATTCTGCTCATAGCATGGCTGAGACAATTGCCTCAAGGTATTTGGTGGTGGCGCATTTTGCTCTTAGGCAGCCTCAATATCGGACTCTTTCAAGCGCTATTATTTATTGCTGCTTATCGTCTTCCAGGTGGCGTTGCAGCAACCGCAGGCGCGATCCAGCCTCTACTAGTCGTATTGTTTTCCTGGGGAATATTGAATGAAAAACCGTCTAAGCTGTCCATTACGGTAGCGATCGCTGGCTTTGTTGGTGTTGGGTTGCTGGTTCTCGGACCTGCTGCACGCCTTGATAGTGTTGGCATTGTGGCCGCGATTGCTGGAGCTGCAACAATGGGTTTGGGAACGGTACTAGTGAAACGGTGGAAACGCCCAGTTTCTCTACTTGTCTTTACAGCATGGCAGTTAGTCGTTGGAGGAATTGTTCTAATGCCAATTGCCTTAGTAATTGAAGGTCCAATAACTCATCTTTCAGTAACCAACCTGTTAGGCTTTATTTATCTAGGTTTAGTCGGCACTGGACTTGCTTATGCGCTTTGGTTCCGAGGGATTGATAAACTCAAAGCATCGGCTGTTTCCTATCTGGGGTTGATGAGTCCTGTAGTCGCAACAATCGTTGGATTTGTCGTTCTACACCAAACATTTACGCTAATTCAACTGATTGGGATTGTCATCATTCTAATGAGTGTTTTGATCGGACAACGAACTAATCAACCACGTCAACGCTCATTTAATTCTTTCAAATCACAGATCAAAAATTAACTTGCTTCCTTTGGACGTTCACAAAGTGGCTCCTCTGGAGCATCGCTCAACCATCAACCTCAAAACACTACCTCGTCGGCAATCTCACGCTAACTTGATTTTGAAATCAAGAGGTAGCTTTTGGTTGTTCTGCCCTCTTGAGGACTCAGCAATATAACATGCTGATCTAGATGGAAAGGTAGGAAATTTCACGCTTTTGAAATCAATCAGAACTGCACTTTTTACTTCTGTTTTCAGTAAGGCGATCGCCCTCATCATTAAACTCATGTACCACTGAACGAACTAAATAGAAAGCGATTTTGTAGAGCGATCGCTTCTAGGCACAATTGAGTAAGCGCAAGGGTTTAAACGGAGCCCGTGTTATCAGCTACAAAAAATTTACAAGAAATCAGGCCAGCCCTACTCAGCACTACCTTTCAGACTAGTTCAATAGATTGATGCAGGCTTTGCAGGAGCACGCGAACATAGGCGTTAGTCCAGTCTTAACAATTTTCAACAATTTACCAAAACAAACTTAGACCTATGAGTACTCAATCCAAGCAACGCAACACCAGCCGCATCGATAAAACCAAAGCTTACGACGGAGCAGACGGTCCTAAAGTTACTAAACCTGCTGAGAACGTGATGACCAAAGAGACCGAGCCTTCTTGGGCCTTTGGTTTAGCACTGGGAACCGTCTTTTTAGCAATAAACTTTTTTGTTGCAGCCATTTACTTCGGCATTATCAACCCTTAGGTTCTTTTGTGGCCGATGCCCAGATGTCTCTCTAGGCGTCGGCTGGCGATCGACATGGAATAGCAAAACACCCAATAGATGAGTCCCACAAACAGATATACCTCGGCGTATCGCCCTAAAAACTGTGGTTGAGCCAAAACCGATCGCGCAATTCCGGTGAGTTCTACCAGGGCAAAGATTGAGAGCAGCGAGGTGTCCTTAAACAGGGAAATAAACTGACCGACGATCGCCGGAATTACTACCCGTAAGGCTTGGGGTAACACGATCAGCCACAATACCAATAGTGGGTTGAGTCCCAAAGCACGAGCAGCTTCGCTTTGACCTCTGGGTACGGCTTGCAGACCCGCCCGGACATTCTCTGCCAGGTAAGCCGCGTTAAATAGCACCAGACCCGCGATCGCTCGTAACAATCGGTCTAGCCGTAACTCCACAGGCAAGATCAGCGGCAACATTACCTGCGCTAGAAACAGAATGCCGATCAAGGGTAGGCCGCGCACGATTTCTACAAAAAGGGTGCAAAACCAGCGCACCACAGGTAAATTGCTCTGCCGCCCTAGTGCTAGCAACACACTAAAGGGAAACGCTAGTACAATACTGGTGGTTGCCAGCAACATCGTCAGCAACAGACCATTCCAGAGATTTGTACTGACCGATCGCAGTCCTAGCCCGCCGCCAATTAGCCACAGCAGTATAGGAAAAGCGCCCAGCCAAGCCCAAACTAGCTGAGGTTTCAGTAGAGTTGCAAAGCGTTTTCCTAAGCCAAAGCTGCCAAATAGGAGTAGGACGATCGCGCCTAACCAAAGGCGGGGTGGTAGTGGCAAGGGCAAGAGTATAGCCACTCCTAAGGCGATCGCTGTAACGATGCTGACTCCTCGCTTGAACCAAGGCGATCGCGGGGGTGCCAAGCTGCCCCAAGAAAGTCCTGCTAAACCAACTACAGTCCCCAACACAAGCCATATTCGCCAAGCTAAGTTGGGTGGATAGCGACCAATGAAGAAGAGGCGCAAGTTGGTTTGCACCACCGTCCACTGAGCTTGCGTAAACACCCATCCCAGAACCGCTTGCAACACTTGGAAGAGCAGCCACAGACAAACCAGCGTCAGCAGGCTGTTGTACCAAGTGTTGAATAAATTGCGACGTAGCCAGTGCCACGGGGTAATCGATAAAGCGGGTGGGGGAGCGTCATCTAGCGTCATAGGTTTGTTTAGCGCTCCACCAACTGCACTGTGCGGTTATACCAATTAATCAAGCTAGAAATAACCAGGCTGATAGAAAGATAAGTCACTGAGATCAATACCATGACTTCCACCGCTCGACCCGTCTGGTTGTAGGTGGTAGAAGCCACCGCGTACAGGTCAGGATAGCCAATCGCGATCGCCAAGCTGGAGTTTTTAGCAAGATTGAGGTATTGGTTGCCTAAGGAAGGCACGATCGATCGCAGTGCTTGCGGAAAAATCACGAGGCGCAGAATATAGCCAGGTTTTAAGCCCAAAGCCCGAGCCGCTTCCCACTGGCCTTGGGATACCGACTGCACGCCACCCCGGACAATTTCAGCAATGAATGTGGCGGTATATAAACTTAAGCCCACCAACAAAGCGCCAAATTCTGGCGAGAGTTGCAAGCCGCCCGTAATGTTGGCCTCGACAATGCGGGGGGCATCCCAACGCAAAAATTCGCTCTCAAGCACGCTCAGGGCGATCGCAACTGTCAAAACCAGGGTGCTTAACAATTTCAGCAGCAAGGGCAAAGCGGGAGCAGCGGCTCTACTATCCCACCAATGCCAAGCCCAAACCAAGACTAAATTAGCCCCCAACATCAAAAGCCAGATATTTGTATCACGGGTGGTATGAAACCAAGGTAAGGCTACAGTCTGTTGGGTTAGATAAATCGGTCCTGGTAACTGAATATGGGCAGGTAGACGCGGAAAACCAAGAAAAACTGCAAAATACCAGAAAAACAGTTGTAGGAGTAAGGGGGTATTGCGTAGCGTTTCCACATAAACCAATGCCAGTTGCCGCACTAGCCAATTATCTGAGAGGCGGGCGATGCCAGCAGTCACTCCCACGACGGTTGCCAAGACAATGCCAAAAACGGTGACTCGCAAAGAATTCGCGAGACCGACTTGTAAGGCACGGGCATAGTTATCGGAGGGCAGGTAGGAAATGGGGGTTTCGCCAATATCAAAGGCGGCTTGCGAGTTGAGAAAGCCAAAGCCAAATTGAATTCCCAACTGCTGTAAGTTGTGGCTGAGATTGCTCCAGAAAATGGCGATCGCGATCGCAGTGAGTAGTACAACTAGCACCTGCCCGACGACCCACCAAAACCGAGCATCTCGCCAGAGGGGAATAGAGCCCTGTGTTTTCATGCGATCGCTTATCTAAACGGGGGTGCGTAGAGCAGTCCCCCCTGATTCCACAATTGGTTTTGGCCGCGCGGCAAGTTCAATTTAGTTTTTGGCCCTAAGTTGCGATCGTAAATCTCGCCATAGTTGCCCACATGCTTAATGATTCGCACGGTGAAATCATTGGGTAAGCCTGCACCTTCCCCTAAGTTGCCTTCTACGCCTAAGAAGCGACGTATCCCCGGATCTTTGCTGCTGCTAGCGAGTTGTGTGACGTTTTTAGAGTTAATCCCCATTTCTTCGGCATTGATCAAGGTGTAGATCGCCCAGCGCACCGCATCATTCCACTTGGCATCTCCAGCAGCGACAGCGGGAGCTAAAGGTTCTTTGGAAACTACATCAGTTAAAATCACATGCTCTTCGGGCTTGGGTAAGGCGCTACGCCGGGAAAGTAACTGCGAGCGATCGGATGTCACCGCATCACAACGGCCCTCTTGATAGGTCGCAAACACGATATTGACATCTTCAAACACCACCGGAGTGTAGCTGATGTTGCGCTTCCGCATTTCGTCGGCCAAGTTCTGCTCGTTGGTGGTGCCCGTTTGGGTGCAGATGGAGCGGCCTTTCAGGTCAGCCAAGGATTTGATGCCGCCATTCTGTTTCACCATCACCCCTTGCCCGTCGTAAAAGACCACTGGGGCAAATTCCAGACCGACGGAAGTATCGCGGCTCATCGTCCAGGTGGTGTTGCGGCTGAGCACATCGACTTCGCCTGTCTGTACGGCGGTAAAGCGTTCTTTAGCGTTGAGGTTGCGGAATTCTACGGCGTCCGGGTTATCGAACAGAGCAGCGGCGATCGCTCGGCACACATCTACATCGAGTCCCGAATATTTGCCATCTTGCCCTACAAAACTAAATCCTGGTAGTTCGCCACTGACACCACAAACCACATTGCCACGACTAATGATGGTGTCTAGTTGGCTTTGCCGCTGCTGTTGACTACACCCTGCTAAGGATAGTCCCAGCAACACGGTTGCCATGATGAAAGAATGCCATTGACGCATAAATGCAGCTTTACTCTCTTTGAATAGACCCCAGGGAGACAAGAGGTATAACCAGAAATGCAAGGTACTAGGTCTGGTTCTGGCCTCAAACCTTCGATCGAGTCTTATCTTACAGGCTTCAAAGAGTCTATTGCTGGCATTACGGTACTAAGTTCTGCAATATATTGAGAAATCTAAGAATGAGGAACTAAGTGCTCTTCGGCTAAATCACGGATGAGAGGCATTTTGGTCTGAATATAGGCATTCAACAGGTTGGTTTCATCAGAATCTAGCGATCGCTGAGCCTTTAATTGCCGTAGCAACCACTGAGCTAGGCTAGAATCATCCAAATTTAGCAATATTTGGGCTTGAGCTGACTCAACCACCGCCCATAACTGGCGAAGCATTAAAGGAGTCATACATTCTCTTCCTTAATTGTCTTTTCACTTTTCAACCATATCTTGATCTGGAAATACCAAACTTGGGTTCACACAAGAAGACACAAGAGTTACAAAACACTTAATAAAGCGATCCATAAGTTGATTTGCTTTTCACAATTGCTTATTCGGCTGTTCGACGACTTGATACAAAAAGCTGAGTGTCGCCCAATGATTCATATCTAAGGCCCACACATCAGTTGGAATGTTGAGGGTCTGCGTGGGCACCACACTCGCTTGATGCAAATCTTGCAAAAGAGCGTGGGCAACTTCTAGCGGGTTGGCAGGAGCACCCAATCGCTGTATTCCCCCCATAGGTCGCATTGCAGCTTCCAAGGTCGCTAAAGTTTGGCTAAAAGGCGCATCACTAAATATGAGATGAGTTTCGGCAAAGCCCGCTGGCCCTCTGACGGTCCACTGGAGAGAGTTTTTCACTTGTGGGACGCTCAGCGCTTCCCCAGGCGCGATCGCTTCCTGCTTCAAAATAGATTTAGTTTCGCCATCTTCAGTGGGAGGGGTGGCTTGGCTAGAGTAAAGCGCAATCAGGCTACCACTGCTGTCCAAACTTAGAGCTACGACATAAATTGGGCGATCGCTATAGTTAGAAACTTGGTAACGAATTTGGCTACCTATCGGCAGAGTAGGAACGCCTAACTCATTGAGTGGGGCTGGAGTCGTCCGCTGGCTAAAGGAAATGCTCTGTGCCCGCAGCGTGGATCGGCTGAGCAGAATCGCAGGTTCAGGCGTGACGAGTTCTAAAACCGCTTTAACGCCCAAGTGTGACGCTGCTTCGTTAGCAGTGAGTCGCAGCAGCTTAGCAGCCAAGCGCGTTTTGAAGTGAGGCAACAGCCGCTGAATCGCTGACTTGACCGCTTCTCCACCTTCTCCTAAGCTGTCTGGAATTAATTCCCGACTGACTGAAAACAAACCATAGCCGCGTGGAGCGGCGCTGAAGTCACTGCTGCGACTGATGCTGGCCTCGGTTGTGGCTATCTCAGCCGTTGCCGTAGTAGTAGTGGAACGACTGGTTTCGTTAACCCGACCCAACAATGTGTCCGCAGTTTGCTCTCCTGCCGTGACCACGGTGATATAAGGTGTGGCGGAAAAAGCACTGGTCGCATCCACTCGTTCGATCCGCTCTAAAGTTGAGTCTAAGGCGATCGCTAAATTCAGATTGCGTGGGATCACCCGGACGGTTTCTTGTACCAGTTGCCCAACTTGGAGCTTGAGATTTGCCGCCGCATCCCCCACATTGGCAATTCGAGCTTTCGCAGTCAGGCCATTCCGAGCATAAATCTGCACTTGTACGGGTTGAGCTTTAGTGGCAGTTTCCGAGGCGCTAGCAGGTGTGGCAGTTTCCAAGGCGCTAGCAGGTTTAGAGATGCCAGAGGCGATCGCGCTTGACTCAATCTGGGTAGGGGGAGCTGCTAAATCTGTGAAACTGGACGGTGAGACGACGCTTAGCACAGCATTCAAACCGTAAGCTTCCAGACCAGGGCTAAACAAACCACCCAGCCAAAGCTCACCTGCTCTACCATCGTCATCCACGCTGGTCACAATCCCTTCGGCTCCAAAGCGATCGCTGGGCGCTACAGAGTAGGTGAGTAAAGCTTGATCTCGGCTTTGCAACCCCGTCAGAGTTGGCTGTTCTTT
Source organism: Trichocoleus desertorum ATA4-8-CV12 (assembly GCA_019358975.1). NCBI lineage: Bacteria > Bacillati > Cyanobacteriota > Cyanophyceae > Leptolyngbyales > Trichocoleusaceae > Trichocoleus > Trichocoleus desertorum. The sequence continues at coordinate 12,391 of JAHHIL010000006.1, read as the reverse complement.
GCCTACCCATTGAGCAATACTGGCGGCAGCCCGCTTGAAGCTGACTTGAACAGTGGTAGCGGGAGACATCGACCAGAGATGTTGGGTCAAGGCATAAGTTAGTAGCCCCGCACTAAAGCTACCCCACTGGGTTTCAAAGGCTTGCGCTTGAGCAGAATCAAGGGTCGTAGCACTGGTTAATTCATCTAAACTGGCCGCTGCCAAAACCACCCCAGGAACTTGACCAGAGCGCCGTTGCACGCCCACTTGTTCTCGCGATGCCTGAATACGGCTTAAGAGTTGCTCCTGAAATGCCAGTTCATCTGGGCTGGGTTTGCCCAATTTAGGTTTGGGTTTGGCTCGCAGCCGTAAGTTGCCTTGTAAGGAACTACCGGGGTAAAGATAGCTAGTATCTAAGATTGTGGTCACTCGGTCAGTAGCCAGCGATCGCAGCAGCAACAGCAGGGTTTCTTCTAGTAAGTCGTTGACGGTGTCCTCGCCCTGGTTGGTCAATACGATCGCATCAGCCGGAACTAAGCTACTCTGCACCGTTTCCGCTGAGTTATCTGCCTGGACTCGGCCTCCATAGCCGCTGAAATGGAACACCACGACATCTCCTGGACGTGCTTGCTCGGTCAGATGCTCTAGAAAAGCGGACTCAATGGCTTGGCGAGTAGCTTGGCGATCGGTCAGCGTCAGGATGTCGCGATCGCTAAACCCAAACCGATGCATCAACAACTCTCGCTGCAACTCAACGTCGGTCACACATCCCGCTAAGGCTGAGCTGCGAGTGGCAGTTCGGTGATACAGACTGTCCGGATATTGGTTAATGCCTACCAGTAAGGCTAACTTTCGGGCGGTGGGTGCCGCCAAAGCTTGAGAGTAGCGATCGCTCAGTCGCAACAACCCCGCATCACTCATGCCTAAGGCTGCTAAGGTTAAGCCAGCTTGTTGCAAAAAGGCTCGTCGCTTCAATCCCATGCCTTTGTTTCCCCTACGGCTGTCTAGATCTCACGTAAACATGCTCGATCCCAAATGGATTTTGGAGCACCTAGTGCCGCAGCCTCGCCATTGACGTTGGCTGTAGCTGGGAGAATCCAGCCTTAACGACTGCCAGTATAGACGAAAAGTAGGGACGCACTGTTGTACGCCCCTACACAAGGTTAATCAATTAGTCTGCAACTAGTTTGCAACGCTTACGCCTCGACAGCAACTCGCATGGCCCGTGCTAGCTCAGCCGCTACTTCAGGACGAGAGAATTCTGGGGGTGGCAACTCGCCGCGACGCAGCATTTCGCGGACTTTAGTGCCAGAGAGGTGAACCCGCTCCGTAGGAGTGCTGGGGCTAGTTTTGGTCGTCGCCATACCCTGCGTGCGAGTGCAGTAAAAAGCATGCTCAAACTTCATCGGAGTGATCCCTAGTTCACCGGGTTCAAACTCATCGAAGATGTGCTGAGCATCGTAGGTGCCGTAGTAGTCACCGACTCCAGCATGATCGCGACCTACAATAAAGTGGGTGCAGCCGTAGTTCTTCCTCAACAGCGCATGGAAGATGGCTTCGCGGGGGCCAGCATAACGCATAGCAGCGGGGTTAATGGCTAGAATCACCCGATCTTGAGGGTAATAGTGCTCCAGAATAATTTCGTAGCAGCGCATCCGCACATCTGCGGCAATGTCGTCTTCCTTCGTAGCACCAACCAGGGGATGCAAGAACAGACCATCCACCGTTTCCATCGCACACTTTTGGATGTATTCGTGAGCGCGGTGGATAGGGTTGCGGGTTTGGAAGCCCACAATGGTTTTCCAGCCCTTTTCCTTGAACATGGCCCGCGATGCGGCAGGGTCGATTTGGTATTGGGGGAACAGAGGGTGCGACTCTCGTTGCAGTAACCATACTGGCCCCGCTAAGTTCACTGACCCTTGGTTGTAAACCACCTTCACGCCAGGATGCTTTTCGTCGTCGGTGCGGTAGACGTTGATCGCTTCGTGGGCTTTGTCGTAGGTATATTTCTGTGTCAGCTCTAGCACTCCAATAAACTGACCTTGGGGATTGTCTAGACGCACCAAACCACCTTCCTGCAGAGGCGCTGCAACTTCTTCGGTGACAGACAGGGTGATAGGAATGGACCAAGGCAACCCATTGGCTAGGCGCATGTTCTCGACCACATTAATGTAGTCGGCCTGTTCCATAAAACCAGTCAGAGGACTAAAGCCACCAATGGCAATCAATTCCAGATCGGAGGTGGCTCGCTCATCTAGTTGAACACGAGGCAGAGAGTCCGCTTTTTCTAGAAAGGTTTGTTTTTGCTCTGGCGTAACGATGCGATTGATCAGGTGGCCGCCGTGGGGTGCAATGCCGTCTGAATGGTGACTCAAGATAATTCCCTCTTCCTGGTTAGCTCGACGAGAAGATTGTTAATTTTTTCTAATTTTTATCCTACCTTTCCCCGGTACCCCTGTGCGAATTTGGGCAATTGTTTTTGGAGCGATCGCACTTTGTCTGGTCAAGAAATTGACGCATTCACCTAACCCCCAGCCCCTCTCCTACTAGGAGAGGGGTGCCGCAAGGCGGGGTGAGGTTTCTTAGGAATTGGAAGTTTCTAAAGGTTCGATGATGCCGCCACCGAGCAATACCTCTCCGTCGTACCAAACCGCAGCTTGACCAGGGGTGATGCTGAACTGAGGTTCGTCAAATACCAGCTTGACGCGATCGCTCCCGTCCTGAGTTTCTAGCGGGATCACCGTTACTGGAACCGCAGGCGATCGATAGCGAATCTGAACTTCCGCGCGAATCGGAGCGGTGGGAGGAGCGATCGCTACCCAATTCACCCGATGCACGGTGCATTCTGGGTTTTGAGCTTCCGTGCGCTCGCCTACGATGACTCGATTTCGCCCCGCATCTAGGCCAATGACATACAGGGGGTGAGCAGCAGCAATGCCCAAGCCTTTGCGCTGACCAATCGTGTAGTGATGTACACCTTCATGCTGGCCCAAGACTTGCCCTGCTTGATCGACAATGTCGCCTTTTTGGGGCGTGATGTACTGATCCAGAAACTTTTGCATCGAGCCATGTGCTTCAATCAAGCATAGATCTTGGCTTTCAGGCTTTTCGGCAGTGTAGAGGCCCAACTCGGCGGCAACGCGACGGGTTTCGGTTTTGGGATATTCGCCCAAGGGAAACAGCACCCCGGCGAGAATCTCTTGGCTCAGGTCATACAGGAAATAGGTTTGGTCTTTACTGCGATCGACGGCTCGGCGCAGTTGATAGCGGCCTGTGGTTTCGTCCACAGTAATCCGAGCATAGTGTCCCGTGGCAATGCGATCGATGCCAAAGTTGTCACGGGCATACTGGAGCATCGGCCCAAACTTCACGGCTTTGTTGCATTGTGAGCAGGGCAGTGGTGTGATTCCAGCGCTGTAACCAGACACTAAGTAATCAATAATGTAGGTTTGAAAGGTTTCTCGGATGTCAACGATGTGGTGAGGAATCTCCAACTGCTCACAAATTCGGGCAGCGTCCACCATGCCCTCAGAACAGCATTGGCCTTTACCCTTCATCAGCCACAGGGTCATGCCCACAACTTCGTAACCTTGCTGGTGGAGGATGGCGGCTGTAACGGAACTATCAACTCCACCGGAGAGTCCTACCACAACTTTATTCATGGACTGCAAATACTGCCGAAACATATAAGCTAACTCTCCTAGGCTAACATTCTCTCGCCCAGAGCTTGTCAAGAGATAGAGCTTTTTCCGTGCTACACTAACCGCAAATTTTTATCGCCGAAAGTATTAGGAAATATTAATAGGGTTGCGATCGCTATGACCATTCATTCAGGCAATAAATCTCAGGAATCTAATCAAAAACCTCAACGATGCTTGGTTGGAACCAAACCTAGTATGAAACCACAATGGAGTTGGGCTGCACCTTTGGCCTTCCTACTTTGGCAAGGTGGATTGGCACTGGCAGCTCATGAGGCGATCGCGGCTGAACCGAGCAGCGTCTTGGTGGCGCAGGAATTTAATTTTGAGGCACCTCCGCCCCCGCCATCTAGCCAATTTCCTCCGGTGATTGTGCCGCGTGACCCTACTTTGCCCACTTTAGAGCCTGCTCCCGCTCCTTTCCCAAATAGCCCAGCTCCAATTTCAGCACCTCCCACCCGGGCATTGCCCTCGCAAACCTATTTGGTTTACGTCAATGGCAATAGCCCTTTGATGTTGGAACAGGTGAGACGAGTGGAGCCAGAGGCGTTCCGCAAGGAATATCGGGGTCGTACTGTGATTCAAGTAGGGCAATTTATCGATCAATCAAATGCCAGACGCCGAGCCGAAGCATTGCAAGACCAAGGAATTCGAGCAGAGGTCGCGCAAGTTTCTGGCTCTGGCAGCGGCAGTTCAGCTCCAGCCAGCCCAAAGGGTTACTATGTGGTGATTCCTGCTAGCAGTGGGGCGCTTGCTGCTGTTCAAGCCCAAGTAAAACGACTAGCAGGTGATTTAAGGGTAAGCGTGATCTCGCGCGATCAGCCACGAGGCAACCATATTGCCGTTGGCCCTTTCACCAATTGGAATGCTGCCAATTCCTGGAACCGCTATGTCAACGATTTCGGCCTGACTAATGCACGGGTTTATTACGGACGTTGAGCTTACCGGCTTGTTAGCTTGAAAAAATTGCTGGGGAATGACACTGTGGCGCAAGGACAAAACAGGCTAGAGAAAATCCAGCAGTTTATTGTGACTGCTGAGCAAATGCGGGCGATCGAGGGTCGGGCGTTTGCGGCTGGGTTGCCTGTGGCTGCACTGATGGAAAAAGTGGCTGGCTTGATCACGCGACGGATGCAAACACTCTATCCGCTTTCTACTGATCAGAAAGTCGGGGTGCTGGTTGGGCCAGGACATAACGGTGGCGATGCCCTAGTTGTGGCGCGTGAGTTGCACTTACAGGGATACGAAGTTCTCCTTTATCGCCCATTTCCTAAACTGAAGGAATTAACTCAGCAGCATGCCCAGTACGCGGAAAGTTTGGGGATTCCCTTGGTAGAGCAGGTCGAAGGGCTACAGTCTTGTGCCTTTCTAATCGATGGTTTATTTGGGTTTGGGCTGGAGCGATCGCTCTCCGGCTCCATCGCCGAGACGGTAAATCAGCTCAATCAGTGGTCAGTGCCCGTCGTCAGCATTGATTTGCCCTCTGGTTTGCACACCGATACAGGAGCCGCTTTAGGCACCGCCGTTCGAGCCACCCGAACGCTGTGTTTAGGGTTATGGAAGTTAGGGTTGCTACAAGATAACGCCTTAGAATATGTCGGCACTGCGGAGCTAATTGATTTTGGTCTACCTCTAGCGGATATTGAGGCAGTACTGGCTGATTCCTCTCGCATTCATCGAATTACCCCGCAGAGCGCGATCGCCAATCTACCCCTACCTCGCCCTGCCACAGCTCACAAATACAAAATGGGGCACTTGCTAGCAATCTGCGGCTCTCGTCGCTATACAGGGGGAGCGATTCTGACGGCATTAGGGGCGCGGGGTAGTGGCGTTGGCATGCTTTCCGTGGCGGTGCCAGAGTCAATTAAGTCGTTGCTTTCCGCTCAGTTACCTGAAGCCTTGATCATTGGTTGCCCAGAAACAGCTAGTGGCGCGATCGCCCAGCTCCCCGAAAGTTTAGAACTCGGTTCGTACAATGCGATCGCCTGTGGTCCTGGCCTAACGATGGATGCCAGCAGTGTTGTAGAGCGAGTCATAGCCAGCGATCGCCCCTTAGTTTTAGATGCCGATGGCTTGAATGTCTTGGCTCAAACAGGCACCATCCCAACTCTCACTAAACGTCAAGCTCCTACAGTTCTTACACCCCACTTCGGCGAGTTTAAGCGGTTGTTCCCAGCTATAGCCGAGGCAATGACGAATCGAGCGATCGCAGTTCGGGAAGCAGCTCAGCAAACTGGAGCGGTGGTGTTGCTGAAAGGTGCAAGAGTAGCGATCGCCACTCCAGAGGGCACAGTCTGGATCAACCCAGCCAGTACCCCTGCCTTAGCCAGAGGTGGTAGCGGTGATGTGCTGACAGGCTTAATTGGAGGATTGTTGGCCCAAGATGTGTTGCAGTCAGCTCCGGTCGAGGCAGCGGTGCAAACGGGGGTTTGGTGGCACGCGGAAGCAGGCCTTCTCGCGGCTCAAGAGCGCACTGAGTTAGGAGTTGATGCCTTTACTTTGACTCAATATTTGATGCCAGCCTTGCGATCGCATTTGGAAACCTAACCCCCAGCCCTTTCCCTACAGGGAAGGGGAGCAAGAGCTTCAAAGTCCCTCGCCTCTTAGGAGAGGGATTTAGGGAGAGGTCTGATCTAATAAATATGTAGGATGCTGTGAGCGTCAGCATCACGCACCAGATAATACTCAGGTTAAAAAACGATCGCCCCTGTTTGAGAAGCGATCGCCTGTAATTAATTCAATTAAAAATTGGCTTTAGTCAAACCAACCCAGGTCAGAATCGGAAGTGGTTTTGCTAGGGTAGTGCTGGTGCATTGAGTGTTGAGGAATGCGCTCCTGTAGCACAACGCGGTGCGATCGGTAGTCTCTATTATTTGGGTCAACAGGGCGTTGGTTTGTACGCGCCAGTTGCCCACTTTGGGGCTTAGCAAGCTCCTTCTTTTCTGCGGGCTTTGTTGCGAGTGCTGCTTTAGCTGCGGGTTCTGGCTTTGCTGCGGGTTCTGGCTTCGCGTTGGATTCAGTCAGTTGCAGAATCACCTTCTTAGCTTCCTCCAGTTCAGATTCCAGCTTTTTGGTGTGTTTCACTTCGGCTTGCAACTTCTGAGCCAGTGACTTTTGCTCGTCTAAATCCGATTGGATCGCCGAGATCTTGTCTAGTAAGGACTTTTCAGTTTTCCGAGCCGCTTCTAGATTTTGCCGTAACTCCGCGATCGCCGCTTCTAAACCTGAAGTGTCGAGTGTATCTTGCTTAGCGCTAGCATCACTCTCGCTAGCACTAGCCTTACTACTGGCTGTTTTCGTAGACGCAGCTTTAGCATTGGTGGACTTGCTAGCTGTACTAGAGCCACGCTTAGATTTAGCAGCCGCGTCATCTTCAGGCTGATCAGGAGCCACAATGGGTTGAGCTTTGACATCTACAGTTTGTGCTGAGGCGGGCTCGGCATTCTTGGGGGTATTAGGGGACGTTTGCACCAACTCCGGACTCCTTTCAACAGTTCCAACTACTTCTGATTCTAGGGACTTCTGAGCCTCCTCTCGTAGCAAATCGCCTAAGCCTTTCTTCGCCATCACTTCCTCCAGTCTCTCTGTATCTCTTCTGCAACTCGACGGTAGTCTGCTTCAGCTTCACGAGCATTTTTGCCCCGCCACTGCATGATTGACGATCCATCTAGAGCTGCCCGCTCGTGAGCTTTATAGGCTCGAATAAAGGCATTACAAGCAGGGATGCCTAACTCTAGTAAGGTGTTTTGAGCTTCTAGCGCTTCTGCCAAACTGCGCGGATCAACTCTGGTTAGCAGCACTCGATGCATTACGCCAGTAGGTATCACCGCCGTTTTCACTGTTTCAATCAAAACTGTTAAATCCATTGGCGCAGGAGGGCTGGGAAGTACAAGATAATCTGCCGCTGGCACCACTGCTGCTAACGCATCCGAACCGAGAGCAGGGGGCGTATCGACCACAATTAACTCGTAACCTTTTATTTTTCGCAGGTCTGCTAGGCGCGTGGCATCTGTCTCACGTGTTAAATCAAAGCCAATGCCCTTCTCGCTCCGCTCCACCCACCAACTGGCAGAATGTTGTGGATCTGAATCCACTAGCAACACTCGATATTTGTCCGAGAACGCTGCTGCCAGATTAACTGCTGTAGTCGTCTTACCAACTCCGCCCTTCCCATTCAGTACAGCGAGGATCTTTTGTGGCGGGGACGCTGACGTCAAAGATGATCTCCTTTTGCGCGGTCTAGAAGTTGGCCAGTTAAATGCTATCTAAGCACCTCTGAGGTCGAATATACCTCGTTCCTGGGGATAAAAATTGCTTGGTTTCGATTCTTATTGGCTACCATTGGCGAAAAACTTGTAAGGTTTAGTCTCAATCTTGCTGTTTCCGCCTAGTCCATTCTGATAAGTTTATTAGGTTAATTTAATTATTAGTACCTGCCTGCTCCCTGACAGATTTGACGCTACAACTGTTCACAGCAGAGTGGGAGGGTTGTAGGGTAAGGGTCATGGCGCTGATTGTCCAGAAGTACGGTGGAACGTCTGTCGGTTCGGTAGAACGCATTCAAGCAGTTGCTCAGCGAGTGGTGAAGGCGGTTAAGGCTGGCAACTCCTTGGTAGTGGTGGTTTCGGCAATGGGCAAAACCACCGATGGTTTAGTCAAGCTTGCCCACGAAATTTCCACCCATCCCAATCGACGGGAGATGGATATGCTGCTCTCGACCGGGGAGCAAGTTTCGATCGCCCTGCTGAGTATGGCGATTCAAGAGCTCGGTCAACCCGCCATTTCGATGACTGGGGCACAGGTGGGCATTGTCACCGAAGCTGAGCATAGCCGCGCCCGGATTCTGCACATCCAGCCCGATCGCGTAGAACGGCAATTAGCAGCAGGCAAAGTAGTCGTAGTGGCAGGATTCCAAGGGGTTGCTAGTCGAGAAGAACTAGAGATTACCACGTTAGGTCGGGGTGGTTCTGACACTTCAGCCGTGGCCTTAGCAGCAGCACTACGAGCCGATGTCTGCGAAATTTACACCGATGTCCCTGGCATTTTGACCACCGATCCGCGCTTGGTACCAGACGCGCAACTGATGTCTGAGATTACCTGCGACGAAATGCTAGAGCTGGCCAGCCTAGGAGCCAAAGTTCTGCATCCTCGCGCGGTAGAAATTGCCCGCAATTACGGCGTGCCTTTGGTCGTGCGCTCTAGCTGGACAGAGGAGCCTGGAACCAGAGTTGTTTCCCCCACACCCCAACCCCGCCCCTTAGAAAACCTAGAACTGGCGCGTCCCGTCGATGGCGTGGAGTTTGACACCGACCAAGCTAAGGTCGCTTTGTTGCACATTCCTGATCGCCCAGGAGTTGCAGCCCGCTTGTTCGGTGAAATTGCCACTCAGGATTTGGATGTAGACCTGATCATTCAATCTATTCATGAAGGCAACTCCAACGACATCGCCTTCACCGTCACCAAAAATTCTTTGAACCAAGCTGAAGCTGTCGCCGCCGCGATCGTACCTGCTTTGGGCATCCCACTTGATACGGGTTCTGATGCCGCAGATGTGATGGTGCAACGTCAGATTGCCAAAGTCAGCATTGCGGGTGCAGGAATGATTGGTCGTCCTGGGGTAGCTGCCCAAATGTTCTCTACCTTGGCTGCTGCTGGCATCAACATTCAGATGATTTCCACCTCAGAAGTGAAGGTGAGCTGCGTAATTGATGCCGAGGATTGCGATCGCGCCATTGCCACCTTATGCGAAGCCTTTGAAGTCCACAGTTCCTCCGCCAAGCTCACCCCCGCCGTCGAAGTTCACACCCCCGACGAACCTCCTGTGCGCGGTGTAGCGCTAGACCTGAACCAAGCGCGCCTCGCGATCCGTCACGTCCCCGATCGTCCCGGTATGGCCGCAAAAGTCTTCCAAATTTTGGCCGAACAAAACATCAGCGTAGACATGATCATCCAGTCTCAGCGCTGCCGAGTCGTCAACGGAGCCAGCACCCGCGATATCGCTTGCACCGTCGCCCAAATCGATGCCGAAGCCGCGCGCACCATCCTAGAGAAAGCTGCACCTGAACTAGGTTGTGGCGAAATTGTTGTGGATTCTGCGATCGCCAAAGTCAGCATCGTTGGTACTGGCATGGTCGGTAAACCAGGCATCGCCGCCCAGATGTTCGAAGCGCTATCTCAGCACCAAATCAACATCCAAATGATCGCCACCTCTGAAATCAAAGTTAGCTGCGTTGTGGCTCAAGACCAAGGCGTCATCGCCCTTCAAGCCATCCACGCCGCGTTCAACCTCTCCGGTAGCCAAAAAATTCAAGTTCCCGCTTAGGAGACCTAACCCCTAGCCCCTTCCCTGCAAGGGAAGGGGAAGCAAAGATCTTTTAGGAGCTTTATTGAGGAGCCGCCTCAGGTGCGATCGGCTGAGTCAAAGTACCCGTCGAGTTTGGCCTAGCACCATTCGACCCAGCACCATTCGACCCAGCACCGTTTGGCCCAGCCCCATTTGGCCCCTGCCCTGGAGTGGTGAAAAGCGGCACATTGGGATTAAACGTAGGAGATGGATTAGCCCCTGGCGTCTCTAAAGGATTCAACTGATAAGGTGAGGCACCCCCAGGCAAGGTTGATCCACCCGGAAGAGGAGATAAACCAGGCAAGGTGGGGTTGGCAGGATTCGTTTGATTGTTCGCAGGATTCGGACTGCCGGGTAGGGTCGCTAGGGCCACGCGATCGCCCCCCACAGATCGCAGCAAATCCAGCACCCGCACCACATCGTCATAGATAGCAGTTTTGGGTGCATACAGCACAATCATGCCGCCGGGGTTAGTTTGCTGGTAGCCCACGAGTTGCTGATAAAGGCCCGCTTCCGTCACCGGGTTTTGGTCAATGTAGGTTTGCCCCACCGAATCAATGCTGACGACCAACATTTCTCGCATCTGCGTCGCCGCCGTACCCGCTCGTGGCAAATCTACATTAATCCCTTGCTGTCGCGTCAATTGCAGAGCTGCCAAGATGAAAAATGTCAGGATACAGAAGATGACATCAATCAGCGGAATAATCTGGATTTGAACTTCTTCGGCGGGGGAATCCAGGTTGATTTTCATGGCTTTGTGAAAATAGGGCAGCGAAATTAATAGTCAGAAATTAATAGTCAGTCAGATTGGGAGTATCCGTTTTCGTCTCTGTAGGATAGTTGGTGGCAGCACTGCCTACCAAAGGCGAGACCCCGTGTCTTTCCAGCCATTGCTGACGGTGGAGGAGTTCTAAGTCATTGCCCGCCTTACGAAACAGTTTCACTTGATTAAACAACAGCCCTTGAAATAACCGATAAAATGCCAGGGCTAGAATTGCCACGATCAAACCAGCCGCTGTACTAATCAAGGCTTCACCAATACCACTAGTCACGCCAGCCGTCGAAGCAGTACCAATGTCACCAAGCCGAATCAATCGCAAGGATTGGATCAAGCCGACGACCGTGCCTAAAAGTCCCAAGAGGGGAGAGAGCGCAATCACTGCCTCCAACGCTTTGTCACCTCGGCGCATTGCTGCTAGTTCTTCGTCGGCTGAGGCTTCTAGTGCTAGCTTAAATAGCTCTGGGTCTGGGTTTTGCAGTTTTAGAGGCGCATAGAGAAAACGCCCAATGGGTTGATCATCAGCTCTTCTAGCTAAGTCGGCGGCTTTACCCCAGTCGTGCGGAGCCGCATCCATCACCCGTTCCACAGTTTCTTTCTCTTGGGTCAAGATGCGAGACCAGAACCACAAGCGCTCAATAATGGCACTCAGAGCAATGATCGACAAGACCAGTAGCGGCCACATTGCGATTCCGCCCTTTTGAAATAGTTCTGCAATATTCACAGTTATTTCTTGCCTCCGTGCATTCCTCAAGCCAGCGTTTTCTCTACAGGGTACCTGCAATTGGTGCCAAGAAGTAGAGAGCGATCGCCCGCTGAAATAGTTTCTAGAAAATTAAAAGAGTTTTTAGGTAGAGCTTGCCAGACCTGATACACCAGATATCCACACCGGAAGTTCTGGGAAAAGTTTGCCAAGATCAAGATAACTTTAAGGACAAGCTTATGAACTTCTCTATTCAAGGCGTTTACAACTGGTACCGTGACACCATCCGGAATCCCAAATATCGTTGGTGGATTATCCTGGGTTCATTGCTGTACCTGTTCAGCCCGATTGATATTGCACCCGACTTTATTCCCGTCATTGGTTGGATCGACGATACCGTAATTCTGACCCTCTTGATTGGTGAAGTCTCCCAGATGCTAACTTCTCGCTTGAAGTCGGCCTCGCAGTCTGACTCTAAGACCAGCGAGTCGGGTGAAGCTTCTGATTACACCAATAATGCTTACACCAATAATGCTTCTGCCACGGGGTCCAGCACGGTTGATGTGGATGCTGTTTCCGTTAAGTAGTGCGAACTAGTAGTGGAATTAGCAGACGGCTAGCGGCTAACTAAATATTGTGTGCCGCAGCGTGTTGAGCCGCGATCGCACTCTCATTACAACTGCCATTACAACTGCATATCTTTCATAACCCCCTCCGGATTGGTGTTCAGTTTGTGACCGAGCTAGAGGGGCTTTTGCTATGGTTTGACACTCCCCGCTCTAAAGAGACGGGGATTCTTAAGTAGTCCACAATCGAACTCTTAAAGGCGAAGTCAAAGCGCCTCTAGACACTCCGCTAAGGTCAAGCCCTAGCGTTATGCTTACTTTGCG